>NZ_JBLVPV010000004.1:0-246913 GCF_048286775.1 Flavobacterium glycogeni | reverse complement strand
ATAACAATGATAAACAGATTGCCATGACTAAATTGGCTCATTGGTACAGAAAAATTGAAGAATCTGGCTTTAAAAACTTCAACATCCTCCTCAATACCATAACTTTTAATTACCAATGAATTTTAAACTTTTTTGACAATCGAAGTACAAATGCATCGGCAGAATCTTTTAACGCCAAAATAAAAGCATTTAGAAGTCAATTTAGAGGTGTAAGAAAGATAGATTTCTTCTTATTCAGATTATCCAACCTTTTTGCGTAATCCCCAACTTTTGAACTTGATCCGAAAAAATTAAGGGATTAATATGTAATTGATATTTTACTTTTTTATCCTTATTTGCATAGCATAATCATAAGGATCAAGTTGGGTAAATGATATTTTATCCCGTTTTACAAATTTAAAATAGTGATATATTTTTTCTTTTGTAAATCTTTGTGACTAAAATCTTTCTTTTGTGGCTGTAAAACTATCTTTGGCATCAGTTATTACAGTCATTCCCATTTTCTGATACGATAGTTCTTGTTTTTTTCTTGTATTCTCGTTGTCAATATAACAGGCTCCAATTAAAATTTCTCCATTAGCATTCAGCATTTTATAGGCAAAGGTGAAAATAGTATCAAATTTTTCATTTTTTGATAAATCAATTTTTTCGGATAATAAATTATAATTTTCAAAAGGGAAGTTTTCAGGATAAAAATTGCCTGCCGTAAACCAAGTTGTAATGATCAAATCATACTGCTTTTGTAATTGATTTAATTTTACAGCATCTAAACAATAAACAGTCACTTTATCTTCAATATTTAATTCATTTGCTGCGTTACGTGATAAATTAACACATGTTTCGGCATTATCAGTACCGTCAAAGAATTTAACCATATTCCACATTTCGGGAATTGCACTTAAATGTTTTACTATTCTAGCATTACCAATTCCGATGTCTAAGATGGTTATTGGACTTCCTTTTTTAAGGTATATTTCCGCAATTACTTTCTTTAGTTCTATAAATTCCGCCCATTGTGCCTGTAATAATTCTTCTGATAAATAATTTTCATCGAATGATTTTTGAGCAGTATTTTTATTATCATACATTTCCATAATTACTTTATTTAGAAATCTACTCAAATTTAGTCTTTCATTTTGCAATTGCAAGTAAAATATTCGCTTGCAATTTTTAATTAACTTTAGGCATGTTTTTTTGATGGGTTAAGAATAGATTAATTTATTATCCTGAAGTATTTGTTCAGAGTTTGATTAAACTTTATGTTGTATTTTTGTTTTCAATATAAAAATATAATATGAAAAAAATTATTTTGTTTTTGGCATTTATTATGTCTTTGAACTCACAAGCTCAGCAACGCCCTAAATTAGTGGTGGGTATAGTGGTAGACCAAATGAAAATGGAATATCTATATCGTTTTTCAGATGATTTTTCTGCGAATGGTTTTAAAAGATTAATGAATAATGGGTATACATTTCATAACATGCATTACAATTATGTGCCCACTTATACTGCACCAGGTCATGCGAGTATTTATACTGGAGCAATCCCTTCTACTCATGGTATTGTGGGGAATGATTGGTTTAATAAAGCTATAGGAAAAGATATGTATTGTACAGATGACGCTTCTGTAAAAACAATAGGTGATGGTACAGAAAAGGAGGGAGCAATGTCTCCAAAAAACTTGCTAAGTACTACCATTACTGATGAGTTGCGAATGGCGACAAATTTTAAAGGAAAAGTAATCGGCATGAGTTTGAAAGATCGTGGCGCTATTTTGCCAGCGGGACATTTTGCTAATTGGGCATTTTGGTATAGTAAGACTGGAGCCTTCATTTCTAGTACTTTTTATGGTTCGACATTACCAACTTGGGTTACAGAATTCAACCAAGAAAAGCGATATATGAACTATATCAATACAGGTTGGGATTTGTTGAAGCCTGGTGCTACTTATAACGAAAGTCTTTCTGACGATAATCCATATGAAGGGAAATTAGATAAAGCAAACCCGCCTATTTTCCCGTATGATTTAAGTAAGATATACAAAGAAAAAGGCGCTGATGTTTTGCGTACGACACCTTTTGGGAATGATATTTTGGCTGAATTAGCGATGAAAGCTATAGAAAAAGAAGATCTAGGGAAAGATGATGTTACTGATTTTCTTACTGTTAGTTTTTCTTCAACGGATTATGTAGGACACACTTTTGGACCGCGTTCGATGGAGTTACAGGATACTTATTTGCGTTTAGATCAAACTTTGGCTCAGTTTTTAAGCTATTTAGACAAAACTGTTGGAAAGGATAATTATTTACTTTTTTTAACTGCGGATCACGCTGGAGCTGAAAATCCAAATTATCTAAAAGATAATAAATACAATGTAAGAAATATTCCTTTAAAAGACATTGTTGAAGCATTAAAAAAACATTCTAACGAAACGTTTGGTGCTGATTTAATATTGGATTATTCTAACTTTAATCTTTTTTTCAATAAAGAAATAATAAAACAAAAAGGGGTAGAATTGACGAAAGTGAAGCAAAGTTTCAAAGACTTTTTGATGACCCAAGAACAAGTTAAAAGAGTGTACACTGAAGAAGAAATTTTAGCATCTTCTGGGGATGACTATTTTTTAAGTTTTATTTCAAAGGGCTTCGATCCAAAACAAAATGGCGATATAGTTATACTTGATAAAACGGGTTACATGCAATACCAACCTACCGGAACTACTCACGGATCACCTAACAGTTATGATACCCACGTACCGTTACTTTTTTATGGATGGCAAGTGCCAAAAGGAGAATTGCACACTAAAAAATACATTACTCAAATTGCACCTACGCTTTCGCAAATGTTGAAGATTCCATTTCCTAATGGAACTGAATCTGAAGTTTTGGAAACGTTGTTAGATAAAAAATAAATAGTATTGTCATTATAAAAAAAAATCCCATTTTTGCAAATGGGATTTTTTTGTTTTAAACAGTTGAGGCTGATACCGGCAACGGAATTTGGTTTCTTAACAAATCTTCAAAGGTTTCATGTGCTCTGATTAAATGTCCTTCACCATTTAGCCATAATACTTCGGCTGGTTTGTATCTGGAATTGTAGTTTGATGCCATGGAGAAACAATATGCTCCAGCATTTCTAAAACATAAAATATCGCCTTCTTTTATTTCTGCTATTTTTCTATTATTGGCAAAAGTGTCGGTTTCACAAATGTATCCTACTACGGAGTAAAAACGTTCTTTTCCTTTTGGGTGTGATATGTTTTCGATATGATGTTGTGAACCATAAAACATTGGTCTAATCAAATGATTAAAGCCACTATCTATTCCTGCAAAAACCGTTGAAGTAGTTTGTTTAACGACATTAACTTTAGCCAAAAAGAAACCTGCTTCACTTACTAAAAATTTCCCTGGTTCAAATATTAAGGTTAATTCTTTTCCGTATTCGGCACAAAAAGCATTGAATCTTTTGGATAATTTTTTGCCTAGTTCTTCAATGTCAGTTTCGATATCATCTTTTTTGTAGGGCACTTTAAATCCGCTTCCAAAATCTAAAAACTCAAGGTTTTTAAAGTTTTTAGCAGCATCAAATAGTATTTCGGCAGCATATAAAAATACTTCGATGTCTAAAATATCAGAACCGGTATGCATATGGATCCCAACAATATTCATTTTTGTATTTTCAACAATACGAACCAAATGAGGTAATTGGTGAACAGAAATGCCAAATTTACTATCAATATGACCGACAGATATATTTGCATTTCCGCCTGCCATCACATGAGGATTTATTCTAATGCAAACCGGAACGTTTGGATGTTTTGTGCCAAACTGTTCTAAAATGGATAAATTATCAATATTAATTTGAACCCCCATTGCATTTACTTCTTCAATTTCTTCAAGAGAAACACCATTTGGAGTATAAAATATTTTTTCTGGTTCATAGCCGGCATGAAGCCCTAATAATACTTCTTGAATGGAAACAGTATCTAACCCTGATCCCATTTCTTTTAATAACTGAAGTATAGCAACATTCGACAAAGCCTTCATAGCATAATTGATGCGCAACTTATCTACCTTAGAAAAAGCTTTTGTTAATCTATTGTATTGAGATTGTATTTTTTCGGCATCATAAACGTATAATGGACTGCCAAATTGTTCTGCTAATTGTACTAAGTCTTTTGATTGCATGATTATTAATTTTGAGCAAATTTATTATTCTTTATTTAGTCCCACAAGCTAATAAATGAATTCTAACAAATTGTAACAAAAAGTTATAAAACAAACATTTTATTAATATCTAAAATAGTGCAAAAAATATTATTAATAAAGTGTGAATATAATTTTTATTTAGAATGAATAAAAATTATATTTGCAAAATAAAATAAGCCAAAATTAAAAATATAATAGAAACCGCCCTTATGAACAGAAAGAGAATAATTTATTTACTTGTTTTGATACCTTTTTTTGGATTTGCACAGGAAAAAATTAATGAAGTAGAAAAAGTTACCGAATTGGATGATATCATAATAACTGCCAGCCGTAAAAAAGAGAGTATAAAGGAAGTAACTTCCTCAGTGACCATTGTTGGAGAAAAAAAGATTCAAAACCAGTCATTGGTTAATTCAAACATTGCTAGTATTTTACAATATACCGTTCCTGGTTTGGCAACTTCTAGTAACCAAACTTCAAATTATGGACAAACCTTGAGAGGAAGACCATTCTTGGTTATGATAGACGGAATACCACAATCAACGCCTTTGCGAAATGGGGGAAGAGATCTTCAGGTTATCGATCCGGCTTCAATTGAAAGAATTGAAGTTATCAAAGGAGCCACGTCAATTTATGGAAACGGTGCAGATGGAGGAATTATCAATTACATAACGAAGAAGAATCATAAGGACAAAATTATTATGGGCTCGGTTGCATCTAGTTTTACAACACAACCTGCTTCTTTTGATGAAACTCTGGGCTTCAGAACTTCGATTTCTTTAAACGGAAAACACAATCGTTTTGACTATGTTTTGGGCTTAACCCATGAGCAAACAGGATTATTAAAGGATGCTAATTCCGTGAACATTTCTCCAACCTATAGTTTGGCGAATATGAATACCTATAATGGATTGATTAAAATTGGTTATGCACTATCCGAAAACCAAAGAATTGAGGCATCGTATATAGGTTATGCATCAAAATCGTTTTTGAATCAAGACGTACAAATCGGCAAATGGGGAGTGACTCCTACCATTGGGATAGCAGCAGCAGATAGATTAGGAACTCCAGAGGGAACTCCAAGAAATCATAATTTGAGGTTGAGCTACTCTAATTCTAGTATCTGGAATGGAACTTCACTAAGTGTAAATGCTTATTCACAAGACTTTAGAACTGTTTTTTACTATGATAAAATACAATTCCTTAACGGAGGACAATCCAACGTAAAGTCAAATAAAATAGGACTTAGAGCAAACCTTGACTCTCGGCTTTTTTCTGCAGAAAATTACAAAGCCGATTTAATTTACGGAATAGATTTACTTCAAGATGCCACGGTACAAAAATTGGAAGACGGTCGTTTTTGGACTCCTCAAATGAATATGCAGAACACAGCCCCATTTGCGTTGATTAAATTGGATGCATGGAATAAAGTTACATTAAAAGCAGGTGCTCGATATGAAAATATTAAAGTTGAAGTTGACGATTTTAATACACTTTCTATATTAAACACAAAAACAAATACATACACTCCAAGTATTTTTGTTGAAGGTGGTAATTTAGAATACAATGCGCTGGTTTGGAATGTAGGAGTTCGATATAATGTTTTGCCTGCATTAAATGTTTTCTCGAGCTATTCCCAATCGTTTTCCATTAATGAAATTGGAAGAATATTAAGAAGTGCAACCACAAGTGTTGTTTCAAAATTACCGACATATCCCATAATAGTGAATAACTACGAAGTTGGATTAGCCGGATCACCAAAAAGATGGTTTAATTATGAAGTAACAAGCTTTTGGAGTACTTCAAGACTAGGGGCATCCTCGGTTCAAAATCCTGATGGTTCTTATGCTATGCAACGCGCTCCTGAATATATTTGGGGTTATGAGGCAATTGTCAATTTCAAGCCTTTGGATTATCTAAGTTTTGGCGGTGCATTTGCTTGGATAGAAGGAAAAGTTGACAATAATAATGACGATGCTTATGAAAAATACATTAATGGTTCTCGTATAATGGCGCCAAAAGTGACGGGTAATATTCAAGCTCAGCCTTTGAAAAATTGGAGCATCGAGTTAAATACGTTGCATAATTTTGAAAGAGACCGATTCAGCTCAGATCCAGCAACAAATAAATATAGTTTTAATGAAGGGCCAGTGAAAAAATATACTATTTTTAATTTTAGTAGTTCGTATGTAATTAACAAACATATTAAAACAGCATTTGGTGTTGAGAATTTATTTAACAAAGATTATTCTCCAAATATTGCATGGTGGATGGCGAGAGATCAAGATTATGTGAAATCACCGGGAAGAAGAGCCACATTACAAATACAGTATAGCTTTTAGCCTCTAATTTTTTAAAAAAGTCGATGCTAAAGTTGCAGTTTTAACCTTTTATACTTGTAATGAAATTAAAAAAAACAATTCGGAAATTGCATCTTTGGCTCGGCTTGGCTTCAGGGATTATCCTATTTATAGTAGCCGTAACGGGTTGTATTTATGTTTTTGAAGAAGAGATAACAAGCTATACCCAACATGATTTTGATTATGTAAATGCGCAAAATTCAGGTCGTGTGCCACTTGATGTTGTTATTGATTCTTTCAAGAAAAACCATGCGGAAAATAAGTTGCTTTTTATTAAACAAAAGGAGAGTGTTCCCAATGCAACAATTGTTTTGGGAGATAAAAAAATCCAAGTTGCCTATAATCCCTACAACGGGAAGGAAGTAATGTCTCTGGATAGTAAAGATTCGTTTTTTGCCATAATTTTAGAGATTCATCGTTCGTTACTTTTAGGTGATATTGGTAAAAATATAATTGGAGTTTCGACTTTTATATTCCTTTTTATGTTGATTTCAGGTTTGGTTTTGTGGTTTCCAACCAATTTTAAAAAACTGAAATCTTATTTTACCATAAGTGATAAGTCTGCCAAAAGATTGAATTTTGATTTGCATAGAATTGGAGGTTTTTACGCTTCTTTTATTCTGGTTTTTATAGCAAGTACAGGTTTGTTTTTTTCGTATGATTTTGTAAAAAAAGCTGTGTATGCAGTTACCAATAGTAAACCGTACACCAAATGGGGACCAAATTCGGGAATGCCAAAATCGACGGAAACAGACATTGCTGCAATTTATGCACAAATACAGAAAGAATATCCCAATTGCATAGAGTCAAATATTTATTATCCTAAAGAAAGTGACGGGACCATTCGTGTTAAATTGAAATATGCATACGAGTATATCCCAAAATATAATACCTTTTTTGTAGATCAATTTTCGGGAAAAATTGTGCAAACAGATTTAGATAAAAACGCATCGATGGCAGAGAAAGTTAAAAACTCAATTTTCGGTATTCACACAGGTTCTATTTTTGGAATTTCGGGTAAAATAATTGCCTTTTTGGTTGTTCTAATAGCTGCAAGTTTACCTGTTACGGGTTTTATAATGTGGAGAAGGAAACAAAAAGCAAAATCGAAACAAATCAAACCAAATGATTTTATCTATAAATCAATTGTTGAAAATTAGGTAGATCGTTATTCTTAATTCGTCAAGTCTGTTTACAAATTGACTGTAATTAAAAATCCCCTTTGAAAAATATTATTTTTCAAAGGGGATTACTTATTTCTATCAAATACTACAAACTTGGCAAATCTCCTTTGCCTTTTGTTGGCAAATTGGTGTAACCCATTAAGTATAAGTCAACTTCTCTAGCGGCTTCTCTGCCTTCGGATATAGCCCAAACGATTAAGGATTGTCCTCTTCTCATATCACCAGCAGTAAATATATGAGGAACATTTGTTTGATAATTCGTTGCTTTATAATTGCTTCTCATATCAATTTCCAATCCCAATTGGTCGCTTAATGTTTTTTCAGGACCTGTAAAACCAAGGGCTAATAAAGCCAAATCACATGGCCATATTTTTTCTGAACCTTCTTTTTCTATTAGCTCTGGTCTTTGTCCTGGTGTCATTTTCCAAGCTACTTCAACCGTTTTCAAACCAACAAGTTGGCCGCTTTCATTAGAAAGAAATTCTTTGGTATTAATCAACCAATTTCTATTACAACCTTCTTCATGCGAAGAAGATGTCTTTAGTTGCAACGGCCAAAAAGGCCATGGCGTTGTTTCGCTTCTTCCCACGGGAGGTTTTGGCATGATTTCAAAATTGGTAACTGATTTTGCTCCATGTCTGTTGGATGTTCCCACACAATCCGATCCGGTATCTCCACCACCAATTACGATTACGTCTTTTCCGGTTGCTTTAACTTGATCCGCAATTGTTTCGCCGTACAAAACTTTGGTTTGTTGTGTCAAGAAATCCATAGCTTGAACCACGCCTTTGCTATCAGCACCTTTGGTTGGCAAACCTCTTCTTTCGGTAGCTCCACCGCATAATACAATAGAATCAAAAACATTCAATTCCTCAACACTGTAATTTACGCCAACGTTTACATTGGTTTTAAAAACGATACCTTCGGCTTCTAATACTTTTACACGACGGTCTATAATTCCTTTTTCTAATTTAAAATTTGGAATTCCATAACGTAATAACCCACCAATTGCATTGTCTCTTTCAAAAACGTTAACGGTATGTCCAGCACGATTCAACTGTTGAGCAGCGGCCAATCCTGCAGGACCAGATCCAATTACGGCAACTGTTTTTCCAGTTCTCACTTCTGGTGTTTGTGGTTTGATCCAACCTTCGGCAAAACCTCTTTCGATAATGTTCTTTTCGATATTTTCGATAGCTACTGGCTCACTGATAATTCCTAATACACATGACTTCTCACAAGGCGCAGGACATAAGCGACCAGTAAACTCTGGAAAGTTATTAGTTGATTGTAAAATCTTCAAGGCACTTTCCCATTCTTCTTGATGTACCATGTCATTAAAATCAGGAATTAAATTTCCTAAGGGACATGAACTATGACAAAAAGGAATCCCACAATCCATACATCTTGAACCTTGCTCTTTGATCTTATCTTTTGCTAACGGAATTCTAAACTCATTATAATTTGATACTCGTTCTAGAACAGCAACATTATTTTCGTCGGTTCTATTATATTCTTTAAATCCACCTATCTTGCCCATAACTATAGTGCTATTAGTTCTTCAATTTGCTTTTCCTCTGATATTCTTTGCAATGCTTTTTTGTAATCGGTTGGCATTACTTTGATAAAATGCTTTTGTTGGTTTTCCCAGTCTTCCAAAATTCTTTTTGCCAAAGGACTGTTGGTGTACATAGAATGATTTTTTATCAAACGTCTCAGTTTAGTAAAATCATCTTTTTCTAATGTTTCAAAAGCGACCATTTCCATATTGCATAATGTAGCATCGAATTTTTTATTTGGATCAAAAACATAAGCAATACCACCGCTCATTCCAGCTGCGAAATTTCTTCCGGTTTTTCCTAGTACCACAACAGTTCCACCTGTCATGTATTCACATCCGTGATCTCCAATTCCTTCTACAACTGCAGTTGCTCCAGAATTTCTAACTGCAAAACGTTCTCCAGCCATACCATTAATATATGCCTCACCAGTAATTGCTCCATAAAGCGCTACGTTACCAATGATGATATTTTCTTCTGGTTTGAAAGTAGCGGTAGGAGGGACTTTGATAATCAATTTTGCGCCAGAAAGTCCTTTTCCTAAATAATCATTGCAATTTCCGTGGATTTTAAAAGACAATCCGTTGGTTGCAAAAGCACCAAAACTTTGCCCGGCCGAACCTTCAAAGTCAACCAAAATAGTGTCTTCTGGCAATCCTTGTGCACCATATATTTTTGAAATCTCATTACTCAGAATAGCTCCAACAGAGCGATCCGTATTTTTAATTTTGAAATTAACCCTAGTTCTTTCTTTTCTGTAAATAGAAGGAATAGCCGCTTTTATAATTTCAAAATCAAGAACATTTTCTAATGCGTGATCTTGGGTTGTTGTATTATGATTAGGAACGTATTTTGCTTTTTCTGGTTTATATAAAATAGAAGACAAATCTAATCCACTTGCTTTATAATGTTTGATCGCTTTATTGACATTCAATTTTTGAGATTGTCCCACCATTTCTTTAAGGGTTCTAAAACCTAGTTGAGCCATTATTTCTCTTAACTCTTCAGCAATAAAATACATGAAGTTGATGATGTGTTCTGGCGTTCCCTTGAAATTTTTTCTCAATTCAGGATCTTGTGTGGCAATACCAACCGGACACGTATTCAAGTGACAAGCCCTCATCATGATACAACCTGATGCCACTAATGGCGCTGTTGCAAAACCAAATTCTTCTGCACCAAGCAGAGCGGCAATTGCTACATCACGACCTGTTTTCAATTGTCCGTCACATTCTAATACCACACGACTTCTTAAATCATTTAAGATTAAAGTTTGTTGTGCTTCGGCAAGTCCAAGTTCCCAAGGAATTCCGGTATGTTGCAACGAAGTTAATGGCGCAGCTCCTGTTCCTCCATCGTAACCAGAAATCAAAATCACGTCGGCTTTTGCTTTGGCAACACCGGCAGCGATAGTTCCAACACCTACTTCCGAAACTAATTTTACGTTTACTCTTGCCTCACGATTGGCATTTTTTAAATCAAATATCAATTGTGATAAATCTTCAATAGAATAAATATCGTGATGCGGAGGAGGAGAAATAAGCCCAACATAAGGCGTTGAATTTCTTACTGCTGCAATCCAAGGCACTACTTTTTCTCCAGGTAATTGTCCGCCTTCTCCAGGTTTTGCACCTTGAGCCATTTTTATCTGAATCTCTTTGGCATTGGTCAAATAGTTGATAGACACCCCAAATCTTCCTGAAGCCACTTGTTTAATAGCACTATTTCTAGAATCTCCATTTAAGTCTTTTTGGAAACGTCTTGAATCTTCTCCACCTTCTCCAGAATTACTTTTTCCGCCAATTCTATTCATGGCAATAGCCAAGTTTTCATGGGCTTCCTGACTGATTGAACCATAAGACATGGCACCAGTTTTGAATTTTTTTACAATTTCTGTCCAAGGTTCCACTTCGTCAATAGATATAGGATCAAGATTATTAAATTCAAATAATCCCCTGATTGTCATTAAGTTTTCGCTTTGGTCATTAACCATATTGGAGTATTCCTTATAACTTTCCGGACTGTTTAAACGAACCGCTTGTTGTAATTTAGATATTGTTGTTGGGTTAAACATGTGTTTTTCCCCGTTTCTTCTCCATCGGTAAATACCTCCAATTTCTAATGGCAATAAACTGGCAACTTCAGAATTTGGAAATGCTTTTTGGTATCTTTTTTTGATTTCTTTTTCCACTTCCATCAAACCAATTCCTTCAATTCTGGAAGGCGTATAAGGGAAATATTTAGAGGTGAATGTTTTATTTAATCCTAAAATTTCAAAAATTTGTGCAGCTCTATACGAATGTAATGTAGAGATGCCAATTTTATTCATGATTTTTAGAATCCCTTTTGCAATCGCTTTGTTGTAATTTTTTACGGCAGAATCCGCTTTTACATTGGTGATAAAACCTTGTTTCACTTGATCGTGAATGATTTCATTTACCATGTATGGATTGATTGCGCTTGCGCCATAACCAAACAATAAGGCAAAATGATGTGGTTCACGAGGTTCGGCAGATTCGATTATGATTCCGAATTTTGAACGTGATTTTAGAATATTCAAGGAATGATGAATGTACGAACAAGCCAATAACATTGGTATAGGCGCCATTTCTTCGCTCACGCCTCTGTCTGAAAGGATAACAATATTATGTCCTTCAGAAACTGCTTTAAAAGTTGCTTGTACACATTTTTCCAAAGCGCGTTCCAAACCATTTACCCCTTTTTCAATTGGATATAAAGTAGAAATAGTAACCGATTTGAAATCGGCATGATCGATATTTTTTATTTTATCTAAATCCTCATTGGAAATAACCGGATTTTGAATTTTTAGTTTTTTACAATGTTTCGGAACAATATCAAAGATGTTATAATCACCACCAATTGCTAAACTAATATCAGTAATAATTTCTTCACGAATACCGTCCAATGGCGGGTTGGTAACTTGAGCAAATAATTGTTTGAAATAGTTATATAGCAATTGTGGCTGATGCGATAAAACTGCTAGCGGAGTATCGTTACCCATAGAGCTTAATGCTTCTGCACCTTCAGCGCCCATTGGATTTATGATTGTTTTTAAATCTTCAATCGTATATCCAAATAAACGTTGTCTGGTTTCGAAATCAATTTTCTCAACCGGAATTGGATTATCAGTATAAGGAATTTGAGCTAACTGCAATAAATTTTCATCTAACCATTGTTTGTATGGTCGTTTAGTTACAACTGAATTTTTTATCTCATCATCTTCAATAATTCGACCTTCGTTCATGTCAACCAGAAACATTTTTCCGGGTTCCAATCGACCGTGTTGTATCACATCTTCTGGTTTAATGTCTAGAACACCAATTTCTGATGACATAATTACAAAACCACTTTTGGTCAATGTATAACGGGAAGGACGCAATCCGTTTCTATCCAATAAAGCACCAATCACATTCCCATCTGTAAACGGAATAGAAGCTGGCCCATCCCATGGTTCCATGATACAGGCATTGTATTCGTAAAACGCTTTCTTGTCTTCCGACATGGTTTGGTGTTTTTCCCAAGCTTCAGGAACTACCATCATCATGGCTTCCGGCAAAGAACGTCCAGTCATCAATAATAATTCGATAACCATATCCATAGAAGCCGAATCGGATTTTCCTTCTAATATGATTGGGAATAATTTTTTGATATCATCTCCAAACACATCACTTTTCATCAGTTCTTCTCGAGCACGCATACGGCTAATGTTTCCGCGAAGGGTATTTATTTCGCCATTGTGACACATGTATCTAAACGGTTGTGCCAGTTCCCATGACGGAAAAGTATTAGTCGAGAAACGCTGGTGAACCAAGGCTAATCTGGTTACCAAGTCATCATCTAACAAATCAGTATAATACCTGCTGATATCCTCAGGCATCAACAGTCCTTTGTATATAATAGTGGTAGTGGAAAAACTAGAAAAATAGAACTTATGACTTTCTGAAATTCTAGAATTTATAATAATATGTTCCGCTATTTTTCTTGCAGCAAACATTTTGGCGTTGAATTGTTGTTCGGTAAGATCCAAACCATTTTTACCCACAAATACTTGTTTCACGGTTGGTTCTTTTTCGGCTGCAATTTGACCTAAATTAGATACATCAACAGGAACGTCTCTCCATCCTAAAATGCTTAAATTTTGGTCTTTTATGGAAGCTTCAAAAGTTGATTTACAGAAAGAAACCTGGTTGATGCTTTTTGGCATAAAAACCATTCCTACTGCATATTCTCTAGTTTCCGGAATTTTGAAATCGCAAACTTTCTTAAAAAAATCATGAGGAATATCAAATAGTATTCCTGCTCCATCTCCCGTTCTTCCATCTGCACTTACAGCTCCACGATGCTCTAGTTTTATTAAGATATCGAGTGCTTTATGTATGATGTCATTTGACTTGATTCCATTCAAATTACAAATAAATCCTGCGCCACAGTTGTCGTGTTCAAATTCCGGCAAATAAAGGCCTTGTTCTTTAACTCTCATGCTGATATTTTTTTTATACAAAAATAAAGATTTCGTTAAATATAATACATCAAAAATGCGGTATAGGCTATATTTTTATGGTAAAAGAATAAAAAGGTTGAATAAAAATCAATACTATCATTTAAATACCTTGAAATTGATGATTTGACAATTCGATTTATTTTTAAATGAATAAAACAGTAATAATAGGCTACAAATAGCCCTTTTTGTTAGTACTATTTCAATCGTTGTAGTAGTTTTTGTTTCTCAAATTCTGTATAGTATCACATCATAAAGAATTGAAAAAGGCATGCATAAATTTCATTTATTTTCTACCTAATGTGATCTTAGTTTTAAATAGGAAAAAAGATTTCTCTATTTAGATGAATTTTGCTATTTTTGTGCCACTTTTATTCTGAAATAAATTCAGAATCCAGACAAATTCTATATTATGAACATACACGAATATCAAGGAAAAGAGATTTTAGCTAGCTACGGAGTTCGCATTCAACGCGGAATTGTTGCTAATAGTCCAGTAGAAGCGGTTGCTGCTGCAAAACAATTAACTACCGAAACGGGTACAAGTTGGTATGTTGTAAAAGCCCAAGTTCATGCAGGTGGACGTGGAAAAGGTGGTGGAGTGAAGCTTGCCAAAAATTTACAACAAGTAGAAGAGATTTCAGAGCAAATCATCGGAATGCAATTGATTACACCTCAAACTTCTGCTGAAGGTAAAAAAGTACACAAAGTTTTAATCGCTGAAGATGTTTATTATCCTGGTGAAAGTGAAACTTCTGAGTTTTATGTTTCTGTATTATTGAATAGAGCTACAGGTCGTAACATGATTATGTATTCTACTGAAGGTGGAATGGATATTGAAGAAGTTGCGGAACACACTCCTCATTTAATTTTTACGGAAGAAGTTGATCCTTCTGTTGGATTACAAGGTTTTCAAGCAAGAAGAATTGCTTTTAACTTAGGTCTTTCTGGAAATGCTTTCAAAGAAATGGTGAAGTTTATCGATTCTTTATACAATGCATATATTGGATCTGATGCTTCGATGTTTGAAATCAACCCGGTTTTAAAAACATCTGACAATAAAATTATGGCTGTAGATGCTAAAGTAAATATCGATGATAATGCTTTATACAGACAAAAGAAATATGCTGATATGCGTGACGTTCGTGAGGAAAACCCAATCGAAGTTGAAGCAAAAGAAGTAGGTTTAAACTATGTTGATCTTGACGGTACTGTAGGATGTATGGTGAATGGAGCTGGTTTGGCTATGGCAACTATGGATTTAATCAAGTATGCTGGTTTTGAGCCTGCTAACTTCCTTGACGTAGGTGGAACTGCTGATGCAAAACGTGTTGAAACTGCTTTCCGTATTATCTTAAAAGATCCAAACGTAAAAGCGATTTTAATTAATATTTTTGGTGGAATCGTTCGTTGTGACCGTGTGGCGCAAGGAGTTGTTGATGCTTACAAAAATATGGGTGATGCTATAAATGTGCCAATCATTGTTCGTTTACAAGGTACTAATGCAGCAATCGCAAAAGAATTAATTGATAATTCAGGAATGCCAATTTTATCTGCTGTTGAATTTCAAGAAGCGGCTGATCAAGTAACGGCAGCGCTTTCTTAATTAGAAAATTGTTATATATATTTAGAAATCCTGTTCGCTACGGCGAACAGGATTTTTTTGTGGAATAAATTTATACTGTCGATGAAACTATAAATTGAGTTTTTGGTGTTTATAAATAAAATGATTTGGTTATAAAATAAAGTTATCATAAGAATTCAATTATGTGTACGATATCGAATATCTTTACATTCTGCTAGTCTTAATTATTTCTATTTTATAGTAATCTGCTACCAAATGAAACTTCATATACAAAATAATTTTATAAACGAATTACCTGCTGATCCCAATGAAAGCAATATGCCGAGACAGGTTCAGCAAGCTTGTTATTCGTTTGTGTTACCCAAAAAACCTTCAAATCCTTCACTAATTCACGCTTCAATTGAAGTAGCAAATGCTATTGGTCTTTCTCCTGAGGATATACTTTCAGCTGATTTTTTAAATACTTTTTCAGGAAACACCGTTTTTCCAAACACGAAACCGTATGCTTTGAGTTATGCCGGACATCAATTTGGTAATTGGGCAGGGCAATTAGGAGATGGTCGTGCCATCAATCTTACCGAAGTGGTTCATGAAAATAATACCTACACTTTACAACTAAAAGGGGCAGGGCCTACACCATATTCCCGTACAGCCGATGGTTTTGCAGTTTTGCGTTCTTCTATACGAGAGCATTTGTGTGCCGAAGCGATGCATTATTTGGGTGTTCCAACAACACGGTCGCTTTCACTAATGCTTTCTGGCGATCAAGTACTGCGTGATGTATTGTATAATGGAAATCCTGCCTCCGAAAAAGGTGCAATCATTTGTAGAGTGGCTCCTTCTTTTATCCGTTTTGGTAGCTTTGAATTGTTTGCTTCTCGGAAGGATTATGTTAATCTCAAATTATTAGCTGATTTCACCATCAAACATCATTTTCCTCATATCCAAGGAGAAGGCGTCGAAAAGTATTTGGACTTTTTTAAAGAAGTAACCCAGACTACATTGAACATGATTGTGCATTGGCAGCGTGTTGGTTTTGTTCATGGAGTTATGAATACGGATAATATGTCTATTCACGGCATCACTATTGATTACGGACCTTACGGTTGGTTGGAAGATTATAATTCCAGTTGGACTCCAAATACAACGGATAGCCAGCATAAAAGATACCGTTTTGGCAATCAACCAGAAATTGCGCTTTGGAATCTGTATCAATTGGCAAACGCTTTGTTTCCTTTGATAAAGGAAGCGAAACCGCTGGAAACTATTTTAGATGCTTTTAGTGCGGATTACGAAAAGGAGTATTTGAATATGATGCAAAATAAGCTTGGTTTCCAAATCAAAAAAGAACAAGATGTAGTTTTGATTCAGAGTTTGACTCAATTGTTGGAACGAGTAGAAACTGATATGACTATTTTCTTTAGAAACCTAAGTATTGTTACCAAAGGTGATACCGCAATAACAGCTTTCAATACCATAAAAGACGCCTTTTATAATGAAAAGGATTTAGATGAAACGATCTTGAAAGATTGGCACGATTGGTTTGAGAAGTACACTATTCGAATCAATGAAGAAACACTGTCGGATTATGAAAGAAAAGATCAGATGAATAAAGTGAATCCAAAATATGTATTGCGAAATTATATGGCACAATTGTGTATTGATGACGCGGACAAGGAAGATTATACTTTGCTAAACGAATTATTTGAAATGCTTAAAAATCCGTATGACGAACAACCGAATTTGCAAAAATGGTTTGCCAAAAGACCCGATTGGGCCAGAGATAAAGTAGGATGTTCTATGTTAAGCTGTAGTTCTTAAATTGGATTTAAACATTATTAAAAATAGAATCTATTTAACACCAATTGCTTCATGACCTCTTATTAAAATCTTATTTTTATTTTCTAAATTCTCTTTGGTTTTTCCCAAGATGTTAATGATGTCAAATTTAATATCGCTTTTTCTTAAATTATAAAATGTTTCTGAATTGGTGACTTCAACTTCTAAAATATAGTTTCGGTCCACTTTGAAAGTCTCAATATTGTTTTTTATTAATGCACCATTTACCATATAAATGACATCGTTGCTTTTTATTTTGGTAAATTCAGATTTAATTTGTTCCAAACTTATAAAATCATATTTCTTAGGATTTTTGGAAGTAATGTAAATTTGACCATGATATACAGCACCATTTATTGTGGTGTCCTTTTTGATAACATTCACAGATTCTATTTCATTTGGGTCGATGTATTCCATTGAATTTGTCGAAACTAATTTTGAATCAATAAACATGGCTGGTTCTTCAGCTTTATTGTTTTGTCCAAAAAATAGGGTAGTAACAAATAATATAGCGAAGGTTAGAATACATTTCATTTTTGAAAGGATAAATTAGTAATGATGAATAAATGTACAGAAAATCCTGAGTGAAAGCTCAGGATTTTTTGTTTAATTTTGTAGAGACGTACAGATTTGCACATCTTGCTATTTTTTATTCTTACCGAAATTAAATTTCACTTTTTCCACTATTTGAACTTTTGGAGTTCCTTTTGTAAATTGCTTTTTGAACGGTTTCTTAGCAGCAGGCTTAGATTTTGATGGACTTTCATCACCTCTTGATTTTTCTTCGTCTCTTGGTTTTGCTTTAAATTCTGCTCTTTCAGAAGTTCCTTCTTTTACAGGAATTTGAGCTTTGTGTTTGGCTAAAACATCATTTGGATTTTTTGGATTTTCTTTAGTTCCACGCAAGTGAATTACCAATGCATTTAGGAAATTACGCAACACTTGGTCGCCACATTCCATATAATTTTCATGTTTTTCATCACGGAAAAAAGCACCCAATTCTGATTTAGTGATTCTAAAATCCACCAATTCTAATATTTCAACTATTTGATCGTCACGTAACATTAATGCTACACGAAGTTTTTTAAAGATATCGTTGTTTGTCATCATATTCTAATTTTTTACAAAGGTACGGTTAAAAAGCAATTGCACCACAATTTTCGATTTAGAATTGATTTAGGTTCAGAATGTGAATTATTTTATCCAAATCTTCTTTTTTGTGATTGGCAGTAATTACAATTCGATTTAAACCCTTGGTGTCTGTTGGATATTTAAAATTAGTCACTATGATTTTATTCGCAGTGAAAATTTCATTTAGTCCTTCGATTTCTGGATAAATTAGCGGATAATTGGGGTCAAAATGTACTGCTTTATTTTTAATCAAATGAGTATTAATGTAGTTTAAATTGTCTTTTAATTTTTGATGCTGTTGCAAATAAATGGCTGCTGCATCTGCCATAGTTTGGACAAATGCCGCATTCATCCCGGCACTGGAAACAAATGTATCGTGAGTTGTAATCTGATTAATAAATTCGGAATCACTGGCAATTACGCCTCCTGTCAATCCAAAAGCTTTACCCAAAGACGCTATCATGATTTTTCTTTTAATATTGGGCAGATTGATTGTTGAATAAATCCCGCAACCATTCGTTCCCAAAATTCCGAGTGAATGCGATTCGTCAATAACCAAAGTAATTTCTTTATTGGAAGGAATCGAATTTAGAATAGAAAGATCGATAGGTTTTACATGAAATGACGGAACAGAATCAGTTAGAATCGTGATTTTTTCAGTTACGTTATCCAGCAAACGAGGATTTAATTCATTTCCAATAAAAACAGGCAGACTATTTGGCACTTTGATAGCAGTATGCGTATCAGGAAGATGAAAAAAGCAATCGGTTTCAGGTGTTAACGCTTCGAGAACTAATTTCCCCGCCAACATGCCGGAAGAAAGGGTAAGTGTATCATCAGCTTTGATGTAATTAGCTAAAAATCGTTCACCGTTTTCGTAGGCGGTTAGTTGAATGTTTGCACTTCTCGAACTCCCATATGCTGTTCCCCACTGCAAAATATTTTTGAGGAGCAGTTTTTGGAATTCGGGATGCGTTGGTAAACCCAAATAAGCTGTTCCTCCAAAATAGAGGTATTCTTCATTTTCGATTTCAATTATTCGGTCTGGAAACTGGTTGACTTTCATTTAAAACTACATTAAAGTTACACCGGTTCCATTGATTTCAGAATAGCTTATTTTACCAAAATCTATTGTTATTCCAGTGGCAATATCTTCAGCCAAAAGCAATGCGCCGTCCATATCTACATAATCCAGTTGCGGTAATAAATGAGCAATCGCAGATATTCCAACCGTTGATTCGGTCATACAACCCACCATAGTTTTTAAACCTAATTTCTTGGCTTCCTGAATCATTCGTCTTCCGGGAGTTAGTCCGCCACATTTTACTAATTTGACATTCACTCCATGAAAATGATGGAGACATGTGGCGACATCTGTCTCAATAATACAACTTTCGTCTGCTATTATTGGCAAAACCGAATGTTTGAAAACTTCTTTGTGTCCTTCCCAATTGTCTGCTTTCATGGGTTGTTCCAAGAATTCCACACCCAGTTTTTTCAGTTCAACAGCATTGTTTATGGTTTCTTCAACTCCCCAACTACAATTAGCATCAATTCTAAAAATGGCATTTGTATGTTTTCGAAGTTCTGTAACAATGGCGATGTCTTCTTTAGTCCCTAATTTTATTTTATAAATCGGCCAAGGCAGTTCCTTCATTTTTGCCACCATTTTTTCTATGGATGCAATTCCAATCGTGTAATCAGTTAATGGATTTTTCTCAGTAGTATAATTCCACAATTCGTATAATTTCTTTCCTTTTTTATGAGCATACAAATCTGTATATGCCATATCCAAAGCGCACAATGCAAACATGTCGTCTTTTAAATAAGGGTGAATCTTTGACCAAAAAGCTTCCGGAGTTTCATCTGTAGTGGTTTCGATTATGGTGCGAATTTTTTCCAAATCCTGCATCATCACCGGAACTGTTGTCTTGTAATAAGGATTAGAAGTTGCTTCGCCAAAACCTGAAAAACCATCACTATTTAACTCCACAATCAAAGAAGGCTGAAAGTCGATCGATTCTCTGGAAATCGTGAAGGTATGTTTTAATTTGAGATTGTATTCTCTTAAGATTAGTTCCATTTGAATCTGATTTTTACACTTTAAATTAATGAGTTTCTTTAAATAGGAGGTTTAGTAACCAAGCCATAACACTGCTTTCACAAAACCATCGCGCCAGAGTTTTTCGTTGTGTTGCCCGCCTTTTACAATTTTCTTTTCATTCAAATTAAGGCAGTAACATCTATTTGAATTTAATAAATATTCCATTTTGTTCATATCCGAAACCATATCGTCACTTTCAGTATCGCCACATAGGAAATAGATTTTAGACTTTATCTTTTTGGATTTTTCAGTCAGATTATAAATGTCTTTACTGTACCAAAATGAAGGAGAAAATACACCTGCTTTTCCAAATATTTCAGGGTATTTTAAAATGGCATAATAGGAAGTAAGTCCGCCAAGGGAACTTCCCATAATGATGGTGTTTTTCTTGTCAGTTTTGGTTCTGTAGGTTTCATCTATTTTTGGTTTTAATGTTTTCACGATAAATTCTAAATAACTGTCCGCTTTTCCACCACCATATTTTTCGTTTTTAAAAGGCGTTAATTCATCGATTCGTTTGTCATTTCCATGTTCGATTCCTATAACAATAATTGGTGCTTTTAGGCTGTCCAGTTTTTCATCGACATTCCATTCACCCGAATAGGAAGTTGTAGCATCAAATAAATTTTGAGCATCATGCATGTAAATGACTGAGAATTTCTTTTTTGACGTTACATAATTTTCTGGCAAATACACCCAAATTTTCTTTGCCGTTTGAAGTTGTGGCGCTTCAATAGTAAAAGTAGAAACTTGTTTTGAAGCAGTGCTTTGTTTCGACTGTTCAGAGTCCTGAGCAGCAATTTTTACTATTGTAAAAAAGAAGAGAAGCAGTAGGAACTGTGGTCGAATCATTATTAGTTTTTGTGTTTTGATTTAAAAACAATATTTTAGCTAAAAATAATAATTTGATGAATACATTCGAAGAAAAGAGGAGTTTACTTTTGGAGATGATTGCTTTTTCCACTGTTGATGGATATTTGCATAAGAGAGAATATGATTTTTTAGCAATTATAGCTAATGAGTTGAGTTTCGAAATAGATGTTTTTAAAGATTTATTTCATCAGGAGTTACCACAATTACCGATTAAATCGGAGTTTTTACGCATTCAACAATTTTACAGATTGGCCTTGTTGATGTATTGTGATGGGATTTTGCATGAAAAAGAAACGACTGCTATTCTGCAAATAGCGATTGATATGGGACTTAATCCTATAGCTACAAAACGAATTCTTAAGTTGATGAATGAAGCGCCAAATGCAATTATTGATGGCGAGATTTTATTGAATGTTTTTCAGGAACAACATAATTAAGTCAATTGTCCTTGCAACGCTTTTATTTCATCACGTAATTTTGCCGCCTGCATAAAGTCCAATTCTTTAGCGGCTTTTTCCATGTTTTTTCGTTTTTCACGAATGCGTTTCTCAATATCATGTTTTGATAAATATTCTGTACCAGGTTCGGCTGCATTTGAAAGAGTATAGCCTAATTCATAATCGGCTAGAGGATTTTTGGTAAAGCGACTTCAATTAGCAACAGTATTTTTTATAATATTGGTTCTTCAAATCCATTTGTAAATCTTTCAAAATATTTTGCAATTTCGAGTAGTTTTTTATCATTCCATTTTTTGGAGTGAATTTGAATTCCGACGGGTAATCCGTTTCTCTTTTTTCCAATTGGAATTACAAGAATTGGATGCCCTGAAAATGCGGTTGTAAAATTGAATGAAGCCATCGCTTCTGTATAACCAACTTTTTTATTGTTTACCATAAATGACTTCCGTGTATTTTGGTGTGGGTAAGCTTCAAAAGAACAAACTGGCGTAATCCAAATGTCATATTTTGACAAAAAACCTTGATAAATAGCACTGAATTGATCTTTATAATCGATTGCTTTGGCGTAATTAATATTGCTAAGCCTTTGTCCTAAAGCCATACCTTTTGCCCATAAAAAATCTCTGTATTTTAGATAAATAAAGCCAAACATAAAACTTGCTAATAGCGGAACTTTGGGATTGTTAATTCCTATTTCAAAACCTATAATTTTCTGACATTCTAAATAAGCTCTTTTTTCATCGTAAATAGGGCTTTCTTCTTGAATATGATGTTCGGTGTTTTTAAGTTTATTGATGAAACCATTGAAAATAGTTAAGTATTCATTATCCACTTCGGTACTATTAATGGTTTCAGCATAAGCGATATTTAGTTTGTCTCCATTCCAAAAAGTTGAATTAAAATCTACATTGGGAATTTCAGGAAGTGGATGGTTTTTGAAATTGGTTAAAACTTGCATCATCAATAAAATATCCTCAACATTTTTTGCTAAAGGGCCTGGTGTAATAATATGTCTTCTTCCTTGAGGTTTTTTTGGATGTTTCAGATGCCCTCTATTTGAAAGTAAACCTTCAGTAGGTCTTAAACCGCAAATCCCATTAAAATGAGCTGGTACTCTTATTGAACCGCCGGCATCTGCTCCCAAATCTAGAGCTCCAAACCCAGAAGCAACAGCAACTGCAGTACCACCAGAACTTCCACCTGCAGCCCTATTTAAATCATACGGATTATTAGTTCTTCCGTTCCAGAAATTATTGCTTTGCCAATCGATACAATATAAAGCAACATTTGTTTTCCCAAGAATTATCGCGCCTGCTTCTTTCAGCCTTTTTACAAGTTCAGCATCTTCAGTTGCAACATAATTTCTCAACATTGGGTCTCCATTAGAAGTTTTTAAACCTTTAACTAAAAAACTGTCTTTTATATTTATCGGAATTCCGTGAAGTAAACCTAGTTTTTCTCCATTTGCAATTTGTAAATCCTTTTCTTTGGCTTCCTTGATAATTTCTTCTCGATCCCTTAACTGATAAATTGCATTAACTTTAGGATTATGTTTGTCGATCTGATTTAGAAAAGCTTCAGCTATTTCTACAACACTTATTTCTTTGGATTTAATTTTTTGACCAATATTTATAGCACTTTCAAATATAATGTTTTTCATTTCAAAAATTATTTTGACAAAGTTACGTCCATCTGAAATGATATCTTTTTGACATATATCAAAATCCTATATTTATTTTTCTGCTCTTATTCTACTCAATGTTTCTTGAGTGATCCCAATATAAGATGCTATATGTCCTAAGTTTACTCGTTGTAAAAGATTTGGAAACTTGACTGTAATTTTATCGTATCGTTCTTTTGCAGTGTGGAAAAGTAAATCTTCAATGCGTTCTGCAATATCAATATATATGTTTTCGAGAAAAATTCTAGCGTATTTTTCATAATGTGATTTCTCCGCAAGTAAATTTTGCCATTCGTTATAACTTATAAATGACAGAGAAGTATCTTCTAATAATTCAATGTTATATCTGCTTTTTTTCCTTTGAATAAAACTATCTATGGCTGTAATAGAAGTGTTTTCAACGGCAAAATGGGCAGTAATATCTTTACCGTCTTTATAATAATAGGCTCTGGCTAATCCTTTATGGATGATATAAATTTTGTCGCAAACTTCGCCTTCGGTGTGTAAAATATGTTTATTTGAAAATTCCTGAAAATTCATTAGCTTACTAATGTCTTGAAAAAATTCTGCAGAATGTTTGTCGGATAGGTTAAGTTTTTCAAATATCAATTTCGTTTCTTTTGGGTTAATATACAACTTTTAAAAAATAATTATACCAATTGTCCTTGCAACGCTTTTATTTCATCACGTAATTTTGCCGCCTGCATAAAGTCTAATTCTTTAGCGGCTTTCTCCATTGATTTACGTTTTTCTCGAATGCGTTTTTCAATATCTGGTTTTGATAAATATTCTGTGACAGGTTCGGCAGCAATTGAATTAGTATAGCCTAATTCATAATCTGCTAAAGGATTTTTGGTAAAGGCACTCTCGATTTTTTTATTTAAGGCTTGAGGCACCAAATTATTGGCAGTATTGTAATTAATTTGTTTGGTTCTGCGATAATTGGTTTCATCAATGGTTTTTTGCATGCTTGCCGTAATTTTATCCGCATACATAATTGCTTTTCCGTTCAGGTTTCTTGCAGCACGACCAATTGTTTGCGTAAGCGAACGATGACTTCGTAAAAAGCCTTCTTTATCTGCATCCAGAATGGCTACCAAAGAAACTTCGGGTAAATCCAAGCCCTCACGAAGTAAATTCACACCAATTAACACATCAAAAATTCCTTTTCGTAAATCTTGCATGATTTCGATTCGCTCTAATGTATCTACTTCAGAGTGAATATAGCGACAACGAATATTGACTTTGGTTAAATATTTGGCTAATTCTTCCGCCATTCTTTTGGTTAATGTCGTTACCAAAACACGTTCGTCAATTTCGGCTCGAACCTGAATTTCTTCAATTAAATCATCGATTTGGTTTAAACTTGGTCGGATTTCAATAATGGGATCCAATAATCCTGTCGGACGAATTACCTGTTCCACAACGACACCTTCGGTTTTTTGTAATTCATAATCAGCTGGTGTTGCCGAAACATAAATAACCTGATTTTGCATAGCTTCAAATTCTTCAAACTTCAAAGGACGATTGTCCATAGCTGCCGGAAGTCGGAAACCATATTCCACTAAATTTTCTTTTCGGCTTCTGTCTCCGCCATACATAGCACTAACTTGTGAAAGTGTTACGTGGCTTTCGTCTACCACCATTAAGTAATCTTTCGGGAAATAATCCAGCAAGCAAAAAGGTCTGGTTCCTGGTAAACGACCATCAAGGTAACGGGAATAATTTTCGATTCCGGAGCAATAACCAAGTTCGCGAATCATTTCCAAATCAAAATTGGTGCGTTCTTCCAATCGTTTTGCTTCTAAATGTTTTCCGATCTCCTTGAAATAATCGACCTGTTTTACCAAATCCTGTTGAATTTCCCAAATCGCACCTTGCAACACATCTGGCGAAGTCACAAACATATTAGCCGGATAAATCGTCAGTCTGTCAAATTTTTCGATTACTTGAGAATTCTTTGTGTCGAAACTTTCAATTTCCTCGATTTCATCACCAAAGAAATGGATTCGATACGCTTCATCCGCATAACTTGGATAAACATCTACTGTATCGCCTTTTATTCTGAAACTTCCGGGATTAAAATCGGCTTCAGTTCTGGAATATAAACTTTGCACCAGTTGATGCAATAATTTGGTTCGGGAAATGATTTGTCCTTTCTCAATTGGAATTAAATTTTTCTGAAATTCTATAGGATTTCCAATACCGTACAAACAAGAAACCGATGCCACAACTAAAATATCTCTTCGTCCTGAAAGCAACGAAGCAGTTGTTGACATTCGCATTTTTTCCAGTTCTTCATTGATGGATAAATCCTTTTCAATGAAAACACCGGTTACGGGCATAAAAGCTTCCGGTTGGTAGTAATCGTAGTAGGAAACGAAATATTCTACGGCATTATTAGGAAAAAATTGCTTGAACTCCGAGTACAATTGTGCCGCTAAAGTTTTGTTGTGTGCCAAAACCAATGTGGGTCTTTGGACTTCCTGAATCACATTGGCCACGGTAAATGTTTTTCCGGATCCGGTAACTCCTAATAAAGTTTGGAATTTATCACCATCAATAATCCCCTGAGTCAATTTTTCAATCGCTTGGGGTTGGTCGCCTTTCGGCTGGTAATCGGATACTACTTGGAAATTCATTTAATTAAGGGGCAAAGTTTTAGAGTCGCAAAGGTACAAAGTTTGGATTCTTTTTTAACCAAATTTTAAGCCAAAAAAAACCATCCCGCTGTGGCAGGATGGTTTTCTATACTATAAAAATTTTTTTCTAGAAACTGAAGCTTAATCTGGCAAAAACAAATCTTCCGTTTTGACCAAATTGAGATGTGTTTCTTGAGTATACAAATTGGTTTGCATTAGATAAATCAACCGTTGATGCAGATGTATTATATGCAATATTTCCGCTTGTATCCAAACCAGAAGCAGGGGTTAATGATCCGTTAACTATGTTTGTAGGTCTTTTTGCTGAAATTGGACCTAGATTTAAATCTGGATAGATATCAAAAATATTATTGGCACCAATAACAATTTTTGCAGCCTTAGTAATTTTGAAACCTACGGATAAATCAGTAATGATTTTAGCTCCCCAAATTGGATGCTCATTTTCGATTGCTTGCCCATTTATAATCGTTGCTCCAATAAATCCGTCGCCATTTACGTCTGCAGTATTTGGATCAGTAACTTTACCAAAATAAACATTTCGCAAGAAGAAATCGAATTTTTTGTAGGAAAGAGAATTGGTTAAATTTGCTTTAACTCTAGGAATTGCTTCTTGTAAGTATACTCTACTTGCTTCAGAATAGTATCTGTTTACCTGACCAGCAGCTTCTAATACTGGTGAAGCGTGAATTTCTCCCACTCTGTAGGTTTTAGAAAAAGTTCCTGATAAATCTGTTTTTAGAGAAACGTTATTTCCAAAACTTGTTTTATGACTTATTACAACATCAATTCCTTTTGATTCCGTGTCAATTGCATTAGCAAAAAAAGTTGCTGCTGTGGCACCGGCAGTATCAAATAATGCATTCAAAATTGCATTTGGCGATCCAGCTGCAGGAGTTCCGCCCGGTCTTGAAAATTGATCCGTAAGAACAACTCTGTCGTCTATTTTTACAATATAAGCATCCGCTGTAAAGGTTAAATTGGCTTCAGGTATTTTTGCTGTAAATCCAATACTGGCACTTTTAGATTGTTCTTCTTTCAATTTAGGAATTCCTAATAATTGCGCCGCTTGCGAATCATTACTGAAAGTTCCAACTTCAAATGGTACGCCACCTACAAATTGTGTAGCGGTTGAATTGAAATAAATTTGGTGTAATGATGGTGCTCTAAACCCTGTTGAAACGGCACCGCGTAAGTTGATGTTGTCAGTTATTTTGTAACGGGAAGCTAATTTAAAATTAGTGGTGTTACCAAAATCAGAATAATTTTCAAAACGAACCGCTCCGTTAACTAACCATTTATCTGTAACGTCTAGTTCTAAATCAGTATAAACTGCTACACTGTTGCGATCTTTGTCAATTGCATTTGCAGGTCTGAAACCTGGAAATACTTGTGCGCCATTTGGTCTTGCACCGTTATAGGCAGAACTAGCAGTTCCATATATTGCGCCAGTATATCCACCAAAAACACCATTGTAAAAATCAGTAACTCTAATGTTTGCGGCAGTTGTTCCTGTAACTACACCTCCGTTGATATCATATAAATTATATGATTCTGGCTGACCTGCAGTGATAGCGAAGTTTTCATGACGATATTCCGCACCAAAGGCAACGTTTAATCCTTCCAAAACATCAAACTTTCTGTTCATGTCAAAATTTGTTGTGTTTTGGGAGAAAGCCAAACCACCAGCATCAAATTCAGTTGGAGAATTTTCTCTTAAAGAAGCATTTACCGTATTCTCGATATTGTAATCAAAAGCATTTTTTCCAAAAGTATTGCTGAAGTCAAAATTCCAATTTTCGAATAGCATACCTCTAAGACCAGCAGCAACTGAGACATCGTTGATTGTAGAATGTATCTCTGGTAAAAATCCATTTGGATACAATCCCGTGTATGATCTGGCTTGATTAGGTCTTCTGTAAAAACCGGCTGCTTCTCCCGTTCTATAACTGGTTCCACCAAAAGCATAGGCTTCCAATTTATCGTTTATTGGATAAGCAGCATTCAAAAAGAACTGAGCACTTTGCAATGAAGATTGACCCACTCTCATATTGAAATTGTTTCTTTCAAGACCTCTGTATGCTAATTCACCTGCTGTAGCATCAAAGTTCAATGCGGTTTGCATTTGTGAAATATTTGTTGCGCCAAGTATTGCTGTTTGTTGTGCGCCTGTAAAATAACCCACTTCTGGAGCATACTGTTTTATTGTGGTAAGTATTTGTGTTGTATTTGGAGTATTCGTTATGTTTCCAAATAAAGCGTTGATATTTGTTCCGTCTTCAGCAGCTCTTTGTTCTACAGCGTTGTATGCATTGAATAAGTTACCAGTAACCTCTTTTGCTCTGCTTGTAGCATCACGCAATTGAAAACTACCAGTCACATTTATGAAACTTTTCTCTTTGCCAAGACCTGTACCGTAGTTTAAATCTAGTTGGTAGTTGTTACCGTCATTTCCTCCTGTGTGGTCGTTTGCATTTTTAGAAAAGTTACTTCCGGCAAAAAGAGCAACATCTAATTTATTGGTGTTTTTCTTTACGTTAATATTGATTACACCCGCAATAGCGTCAGATCCATATTGTGCAGAAGCTCCATCTCTCAATACTTCAATTTTTTCGATAGCAAAAGCAGGAATTGCATTTAAATCCGTTCCTACCGATCCTCTACCCGGTGAACCATTAATATTTACTAAAGAAGAAGTATGTCTTCTTTTCCCGTTAACCAATACCAATACTTGGTCTGGTCCTAAACCTCTTAATTGAGCAGGGTCAATATGATCCGTTCCATCAGCTACAGTTGTAGTATTTGATGTAAACGATGGCGCAACCATGTTCAAAATTTGATTTAAGTTAACTTGAGGACCTTGTGAAGCAATGTCTTTCATAGAAATCACATCAATAGGTACTGCAGATTCTGTTACAGTTCTTGCAGGATTACGGGAACCTATCACGACAACATCTTGTAGTGTTTCGCCACTTCCTGTTAAAGTAACGTTTAATGTAGTTCCTGTTACAGTTACCAATTTAGTTTCTAAACCCACATAAGAAAATTGCAAAACATCTCCAATTTCAGCACTAATAGTATAGTTTCCATCGATATCAGTTGTTGTGCCTTTTGTAGTTCCTTTTACAAGAATCGTTACGCCAGGTAAAGATTCTCCTTTTTCATCAACTACACGACCTTTAATGATTTCGGCAATTGTATTTTGATTTAAAGTCGAGAAAACTTCTCCATTAATCCCAGCTTTGGCGATTCCTTCCTTTTGTAAAATAATTTGATTGCTTACTTCGGTGTAATTGATTTTTAGTGGTTTTAAAATGCGCGTCAGTACACTTGACAATGCTTCATTATTAGCATAAACACTCACTTTTTGATTCAATTGTGACATTCTCGAATTGTACGAAAATTTCACATGTGCCAATTTCTCAAGTTTAGTCAGCGCAGTATCTAAGTTCAAATCGGTCACGGTAATAGTTACCTTTGTGTCCAGTTTTTTTTGACCTCTGATATTATTCGCTATTGTTACACTTGAAAAGACAAGGGCTAAAACAAATTGAAATAAGGTTATTTTCATAATTCGAATTAGTAGTCGTTGTTTAAGGACGGTTTTTTTCATAGTTTTGGTTTGTTTTTATTAATATTCGTTAGTTAGGGTATTGGTAGAGCACAGCAATTACTCTTTACAGAGAGCGAATTGATTTAATTCAAGGCGTCGGGAATGTTACAGCATTTTCGGCGCTTTTTTTATTGTATACTTTAATTCATAGGCAAGATAATGTTAGTTACATCCATCTGATATAATTATAATTTGGTTTCCATTCATTTCATAACTCGTATTGTTTCCAAGGCTTTTACAAATAATTTTAAGCTTTTCAGGCAAAGGCTGATCCGTTAAAGATGTTGTGAGGTAGCAGTCTTTTAATTTTGTTTGAGGAAAATCAATTTTTACTAAATACCCCTGCTCAATGGTTTTGAAAATTTGTGCCACAGGAATATCTGTGAATTCAAATCCCAATTGCTCGATATTGCTTGTAGAATTAATTAATGATTCATCTTGTGTGATATCGGTAATTTTATTAAAACTTAAGTTTTTTCGAACGAATCGTAAGGCTTGATTCGGTAATAAAACAATCAGTTCGTCTTTTGGATTTGAGATTAATTCATTAGATCTTACTTTTACTTTTCCAGTTCGAACCACAACTTCCACATTTGGCTGATTAGCGTATGCTTTTATTTTAAAACTGGTTCCTACTACTTTTGTAACAATTTCATTCGCAAATACAAAAAATGGTTTTTTAGGGTCTTTACTGATTTCAAAAAAGCCTTCACCGGAGAGGTACACTTTTCTTTCATTGCCCACAAATATTTTAGGATAACTTAATTTACTGTTGGGTTGTAATAAAACAGAACTGCCATCGGATAGCGTTATAATTTGTGGTTTGTCTGAATTATTAGTTTGTTCAACCAGACCTTCTTCATTTTCATTGATCAATTCACTATAACTAAGTGCTGAGTTTTCAGCGGTGTTGCTTTGATTGTACAACCAACCGGATAAAAGACTTAAAATCAAAACAGCAGCAACTCCGTTAAACCATCTTTTTCTCAAAAGTTTAAGAACTGGTTTTTCGGTATCATTTTTATTTTCTTCTGTTCTTTCAATTTTTTCCCAAGTGGCTTCCAGAGCATGTTGAACGTCATCCGAAGATAAATTATCATTAGGAACTTTCATTGCTAACAACCATAATCTGGCTTCTTCTACCAATTTAGCACGACTGGAATTTTCTAAAGTCCATTCTTCCCAGTCTTGTTGGTCGTCTTTGAAACACACCCATAATCGGAATGATTCATCAGCTAAAAAGTGTTCTATCTCGGTATAATTGTTACGTTGTTGCATCAAAAAATGGGGTTACAATTATATAGAGGACCATTTTTTTAATTGATACTCACTAAATGGTATATTTTTTTGACTTTATTTTTTAGAAAACTAAAAAGCGAATGAAAACAGCACTAAAATAAGGGCGATATTTCCTTTCCACTCTTTGCGTAAGCTCAACAAAGCGCGGTGTAAAAGATTGTTTGCCGATTGATAATTAATATCAAGTGTATCTGCAATTTGGTCTACGGTAAGTTCTTGGTTGTAACGAAGATATAAAGCCTCTTTTTGTCGAGAAGGCAAATCATTAATCAGGTGATTGAGGTGTGACACTTTAGAAGCTGTCGTTTCATCTGCGATAAGGTCATGTTCAATGGAAAAATCAAATAAAAATTCAACGGTATCTATGGAACTGCTAAGGCGAAAAATGTGATCCCGTTCTTGTGATCTTGTAATTCGCTTACGAACACATGCCAATAAATAAGCTTTTACAACCACTTTATCATTCAGTTTGTCTCTGTAAATCCAGATATCTGTAAAAACATCTTGAACACAGTCTTGCACTTTTTCAGGAAAAGGAATAAAGGAATTTCCATAACGCACTAAATGAGGATAATGCCTTTTAAAAAGTATTGAAAAAGCATTTTCATTCCCTTCTTTCAGACTGTTCCAAAGTGTGGAATCATCAAGTATTTCGGTATGTGGTATTTGCCTTTTCACAATTTAGTTCGAATTAGTTCATTGGTTTTATGCGAAATTTTGATAAACGTATTTCGGTGTTAAATGCCAAAAAAAATAAAATAAAAAAGAATAATAAATAGGGGTGTTATTATCTTGTTTTAATAGCTTTTTTGGTTTAAGAATTACGATTTTCAGTTAATGGTTTAATGAATCGTAAAGGAATATCTTTATGATTATTTAAAGATTTATTTATCAAACTTACGTAAATTTAAGTTAAATTTTATTTTTTGTTCTTAAAAATATAGAGAAATACAACTATTTATGAATAGCTGTATGTTTTTTTCGGTAAAATAAATTTTTAGAAGTTTAATTATTGATTTAATAATAGAAGTTTTTTTAATGGCTTCATTCTAAATAAATAATATGAAAAAGTATTTGAATATACTGATTCTCCCGACTGTCAAGAATAACTTGTGGGATTGAATACTAAAACGAAATAGGGATTATTTTTAAAACTTCCAGGCTTTTTGTTGTGCTTCACTTAGAAAAGTCCAAGCTACTATTCGGCTTGTTTTTTGGCCTTGAGCCATATCAATCGTTTTAATTTCGACAGCGCTTACCTTGTTTAATGTTTTGTAAAGACTGGAAAGATTCTCTTTTTTAGACACTAAAGACGTAAACCATAAACATTGCATCGGATATTTTGCACTTTCATAAATCATCTGGGTAACGAAACCTAATTCACCGCCTTCACACCATAATTCAGCATTATGACCACCAAAATTTAAAACAGGTTTAGCTTCGCTCCGTTCGGCTCCGCCTCGGGTTGTGGTTTTGGTATTTTCTAAATTGTTGATTTTTCTAACCGTGCTTTTCGTGGCTTCATCTTGTGAGGCATGAAAAGGAGGATTACAAATGGTGAACGTAAATTTGTCTTCGGGAGTGATGATGTTTTTAAAAATAAAACGTGATTCCGTTTGTTGTTGTAAACTGATGGCGTCAATCAGTTTTGGATTATCTTCAATAATGGCGCTGCAATTTTCAATTGCTTTTAAATCGATATCAGTTCCTACAAAACTCCATCCGTAAGCTGAATTACCAATTATAGGATAAATGCAATTGGCTCCCACACCAATGTCTAGACCTTGAACAGTTTCTCCTTCAGGAATAATTCCGTTGTTGCTTGAAGCTAATAAATCAGCGATATAATGAATGTAATCCGCTCTTCCGGGAATGGGCGGGCAAAGATAATTTTTAGGAATATCCCAGTTTTGAATGTCATAATGTGATAATAACAATGCTTTGTTAAGTGACTTTACGGCATCAGGATTACTAAAATCAATCGTTTCGATTTTATGCTCATTGATAGAAACAAAATGCTGCAATTCAGGAGATTTTTCTATTAATTGCTCAAAATTATATCCAAATCTATCAAGATTTCTGGGATGTAAATTAGTCTTTTCGGTAATCGTTTTCGGTTTCATTTTCTATATTTCGATGCAAAGATAGGCATAACTATTTTGTAAAAGCATAAAGACGACTTTGACCCATTAAACAGATGGAAAATAAATCATAAAATCAGAACGTTGCGTATTTTTTGAAACATAAAAACGGTTACTTTTATATAAAAAATACAAATAGAATGATTTTTATGCCTGCTACATTTAAATTCAAAAAGAGATACATAGCCTACAGTTTTATGGTTTTTTATATTGTAATGTGTCAGTCTTGCATGATGATGCGATTTTCGAATAAGGAAACAATCACTTTTTTTACTCCATCAAAAATAGAATTTCAGGATAAAACAATTGCTTTTGAAGGGTATAAAATACATTACGTAGAAACGGGTAATACTCAAAACCCGACTTTGTTTTTTGTACACGGTTCGCCTGGAAGTTGGAATGCCTTCAAAGAATATCTTAAAGATACTTTATTGCTGAAAAAATACCGAATGATTGCTATTGACAGACCGGGTTTTGGATACAGCGATTTTGGCGATGCTCAAGATTTAAAAGAGCAGTCCCGAAGAATATCTGAGTTTATAAAAAAAATAGAGAATAAAAAGCCGCTAATTTTGGTGGGACATTCAATCGGAGGACCAGTTGTGGCTAAGTTAGCCGTGGATAATCCATCTTGGTACAAACGATTGGTGATACTGGCAGGATCATTGGATCCTAAAGCTGAAAACCCGGAGAAATGGAGAACGGTTATCAAAGTTTCGCCTTTGCGGTATCTGATTCCGGGAGCATTACGCCCTTCTAATGATGAGTTGTGGTGGCTGAAACAGGATTTGGTAGACTTAGAGCCAGAACTGAAAAAAATTACTTGCGATGTTACTATTATTCATGGAACAAAAGATGCTTTGGTACCGTATAGTAATGTAGCATTCATGAAGAAAAAGTTTGTCAATGCTACATCAATGGATACGATAACGATCGGAAAAGCGAATCATTTTATCCCTTGGAGTCACTATGAAATTGTGAGAAATGCTTTGTTGGATATACAATAAATGTTAATCCATGCATTCCATCATCAATAAATCGCCTTCGTCATGTTCTATTGTTACGATGCCGTCTTTGATTACGTGATTGCTGCTTCCGGTTCTGTAACCAATGGTCAGACTGTCATCTTTTAACGGGTAAAATAAATTATCAGAGTGAATTCCAGTAACGTGACCGATGGGAATTAATGAAATAGGAGTGTTAGCAGTGTACCATTTTTCGAATTTTTTAGGCAATAAAAACACTTTCGAATGATCGTCCAGAATAACAATTTTCAATAGATTTCTGTATCGTGAGATGTTGGTAAGATTGGTAATCGTATGATCGGCTCTTCGTCCGGTTGCCCAAACAACGTTTACAGCAGGAATCTTTCTTTCGATTAAATAATCAAAAGCTTTTTCTAAATCGGTTTTATTTTGGTCGGGCGTATGAATGATTTCGATTGGGTATTGAGACGTTTTATAAATTTCGGGATCAAATCCTCGGTCAAAATCCCCTAAAAGCACATCGACTTTGATGTCTAATTCCATGACGCGAACCATAGCCGAATCCAATACAAGGACAAGCGGTGACCATTCCAATAATTGGCCTAATAGTTCCGGATTACAGGAAGCGCCGTTGGCAATGATTAAAGCAGGTTCTTGGTCGTCGCGAACGATATGGTGTGAAGACATTTGGATTTAAGATTTAAGAATGTTGATTTAGGATTTATGATGTAAAGGTAAAAAAAGAAAGGTTATGGTTTACAGTCGCGATTGTAATGAAAAACAAAATAGTTTGCGTGAAAATTAAACTTTATTGGGTTTGAATAGAGGTATTTGTAGCGGCAATAATTTATTTTAGAATCATTTCTTAGATTTTGATTTCCAAATTTCACTACATCGAAGTTGATTCTTGTTTAACAAATGTTGATGTATTACTAGGATAAAAAAAAGACAACCGTTTCCAGTTGTCTTTTTAATATAGTTTAGAAAAAAATTAAGCTAGTTTAGCTTCTAAATTTTCTTTTATGGCTGCCAAGAAATTTTCGGTAGTTAAGTAATCAGCTTCAGTCAAACCTTCTGGTTTTACTAACATTGCTAAATCTTTAGTCATTTTTCCGCTTTCAACAGTATCAATACAAACCTGTTCTAAGGCATGACAAAAATCAATTAAAGCTTGGTTTTCGTCAAGTTTACCTCTGTGTTCCAATCCTCTTGTCCATGCAAAAATAGATGCAATTGGGTTAGTAGAAGTTGCTTTTCCTTGTTGGTGTTGTCTAAAGTGACGTGTTACAGTTCCGTGAGCCGCTTCAGCCTCAACAGTTTTTCCATCAGGAGTTACTAATACAGAAGTCATTAGTCCAAGTGAACCAAATCCTTGTGCCACAGTATCTGATTGTACATCACCATCATAGTTTTTACAAGCCCAAACAAAACCACCGCTCCATTTCATTGCAGAAGCAACCATGTCGTCAATCAATCTGTGTTCGTAAATAATACCTGCTTCAACAAATTTTGCTTTGTAATGTTCTTGATACACTTCTTCAAAAATATCTTTGAAACGTCCGTCATACGCTTTCAAAATCGTATTTTTTGTAGAAAGGTATAAAGGCCATTTTTTTGTCAAAGCCATTTGGAAAGAAGAATGAGCAAAACCAAAAATACTTTCGTCAGTATTGTACATTGCCATTGCAACACCATCACCTTGAAAATCGTAAACTTCCCAAGACTGAGTTTCTCCAGCTTCGTTAGTGAAACTCATTGTCAAAGTTCCTTTTCCTTTGATTACCGTATCAGTCGCTTTGTATTGGTCTCCAAAAGCGTGACGACCAATAACAATAGGTTTAGTCCAACCCGGAACCAAACGTGGTACGTTACTCATAATAATTGGCTCACGGAAAACAGTTCCGCCTACAATATTACGAATCGTTCCGTTTGGTGATTTCCACATTTTTTTTAAACCAAATTCTTTTACTCTGTCTTCATCAGGAGTAATGGTAGCACATTTGATACCTACATTGTATTTTTTTATCGCTTCTGCAGAGTCAATAGTGATTTGATCATTGGTAGCATCTCTGCTTTCCATTCCTAAATCGTAATATTTAATATCTAAATCTAAATAAGGAAGAATTAATTTTTCTTTAATAAAGGACCAAATAATTCGTGTCATTTCATCGCCATCCAATTCAACCACAGGATTGGCTACTTTAATTTTTGTCATAGTGTATTGATATATGTAATTCTTATTTTTAAACGTAGCTACAAATGTAATAAAACGTTATCGTAAAAGAAAATGCGTTTTCATTAAGTTTTTAGTAGTTTAAAATGAATTGCTAAATTGTTATTTTAGGGTATTCAAATTAAGAATATGGAAAAGATATTCCTTATTTATTGTCAAATACGAAGCGCTTGAAATCAGTTAAATTCCTGTCGGATTTAAAGAATAGCATTGAGTACCTTGGTTTTAAACCAAAAAAAAGTCCCAACAGTGTTGGGACTTTTATAGTAAAGAGACAGTAAACTATCTTCTTTTATCTTTAATTTTTGCTTTTTTACCAGTAAGTTCTCTGAAGTAGAAAATTCTAGCTCTACGTACAGCACCTTTCTTATTGATTTCAATTTTTTGTAATGCAGGAAGATTTACCGGGAAGATACGCTCAACTCCAACAGCTCCTGACATTTTACGGATTGTAAAAGTTTCTGTGTTAGCAGAACCTCTTCTTTGGATTACAACTCCTTTGAAAAACTGAGTTCTAGTTTTTTCACCCTCTCTAATTTCGTAGTAAACGGTGATAGTGTCTCCAGCTGCAAAAACTGGGAAATCTTTTCTTGTTACGAATTCGTCTTGAACGAATTTCATTAAATCTGCCATGATAATTTTTTTAATTATGGTTTGTATTAAATCAACATTCACGGATCTCGCCAGAGGTTGAACTAATGTGGGCGCAAATGTAAAAAAAAGTTATGAGTTATGTGTTATGTGTTGTGAAATATTTTTACGCAAAAAACGCATAACCTATTAATTTATAACTTCTAACTTTCTTCGAGCAAATCGGGTCTTCTGTTTTTAGTATGTTCGTACGCCATATCTTCGCGCCATTTGTCGATTTTGGCAAAATTTCCGCTGGTCAAAACTTCCGGAACTTTCCAGCCGTTATAATCAGCCGGGCGTGTGTAAATAGGTCCTGACAATAATCCATCCTGAAAACTATCCGTCAATGCTGAGGTTTCATCGCTCAAAACACCTGGAATCAATCGGATCAATGCATCGGATAATACCAAAGCTCCTAATTCACCACCGCTCAATACATAATCACCAATTGATATTTCTTTGGTAATAAAATGATCGCGCACGCGTTGATCCACACCTTTATAATGTCCGCAAAGGATAATAATATTTTCGTACATTGACATGGTATTCGCCATTTTCTGGTTCAAGGTTTCCCCGTCCGGCGACATATAAATGATTTCATCGTAGGTTCTTTCGCTTTTCAAATGTGTAATACAGGCGTCAATAGGCTGTACTGTCATTACCATTCCAGCGCCACCGCCATAGGGATAATCATCTACACTTTTCTGTCTGTTGGTGGTATAATCCCGTAAATTATGAAAATGAACTTCTACCAAACCTTTGTCAATAGCACGTTTCATAATTGAGGCCTCAAACGGACTTCGCAATAATTCTGGGAGAACGGTAACAATATCGATGCGCATAATTTCTTTTATAAGTTTCAATCCCGAGGATTCGGGAGCAAAGGTACAAAGTTGCAGAGGTTTTCAAATAACCAAATCAACGATTAAACTTTTTTAGGAACTATTTTAGCTTTTAGCGTAACTAATGATGCTTTTAGCAGGAATTAATTCTTAACGGCACTATTTCATACTATACTTTTTTCAACTACTTTTATGTCTTAAAAATAAACCACTTAATTATGCAAATTTTTTCGAAAATAATCGTTGCTAGTTCCTTGTTTTTAGTTGCTTCTTTCCAAACTGAAACACTCTATGCACAAAACAAATCCGTTAAGATGACGAATCCTCTTTTGCAGAAAAGTACGTTGCAGTATCAAGCACCGACTTTTAATTTAATTAAAGACGAACATTTTAAACCTGCTTTTGAATACGGTTTAAAAATTCATGATCAGGAAATCGAAAAGATTGCAAACAATCCAGCGAAACCAACTTTTCAAAACACGGTACTGGCATTAGAAACCAGTGGTGTAGATTTAGGCAGAGCAACGGGTGTTTTTTATAATTTAACGGGGTCTAATACCAACCCGACATTGCAAGCGATTGATGAGGAACACGCTCCAATTTTTTCAGCTCACAATGATAAAATCTATCTGAATAGTAAGTTGTACAATCGTTTCAAGGCATTGAATATTGCTGCTTTAAAAGGAGAAGACAAAAAATTGACCCAATATTATTTGCAACAATTTGAATTAGCCGGGGCAAATTTGTCAGCGGCTGATAAAGATAAAATAAAAAAAATTAATGAAGAGTTGGCAAGTTTGAGCACTTCATTTAATAATAAACTGCTAATAGCCCGAAAAAATGGAGCCGTTTTATTTGACAATGTAAATGATTTAGCAGGTTTAAGTGCCGATGAAATTGCTGCTGCAAAGGCAAAAGCTACTGAAGCAGGTCAAGACGGAAAGTATTTAATAGGATTGTTAAACACGACTCAGCAACCATTATTGCAAAGCCTTACCAACAGAGCCACGAGAGAAAAGATATTCAAAGCATCTTGGAATCGTGCCGAAAAAAATGATGATGGTGATACTCGTGAAGTAATAGAACGCATGGCAAGATTACGTTTGCAAAAAGCAAATTTAATGGGCAAAAAAAGTTTTGCTGAATGGAAATTACAAGATCAAATGGCGCAATCACCGGCACCAGCTATGGATTTACTGGCAAAAATTGCAGGTCCGGCAGTTGTAAAAGCAAAAGTAGAAGCCAAAGAAATTCAAGACCTGATTGACTCACAAAACGGAGGATTTAAATTAGAGCCTTGGGATTGGAACTTTTATTCAGAGCAAGTGCGTAAAGCAAAATATGATTTGGATGAAAGTCAAATAAAACCGTATTTCGAAATTGCTACTGTTTTAGAAAAAGGCGTGTTTTTCGCAGCGCAACAAATGTATGGCATCACATTTAAAGAGCGACATGATTTACCGGTCTATCATCCGGATGTAAAAGTGTATGAAGTATATGATAATGACGGAAAATCAATTGCGATATATTATTTAGATTTTTACACTCGAGACAATAAAAATGGTGGTGCTTGGATGAGTAATTTTGTGAATCAGTCGCATTATTTAAAACAAAAACCAGTTATTGTCAATGTCTATAATTTCTCAAAACCAGCTGGTGGAAATCCATCCTTGATTAGTTTTGATGATGTAACCACGATGTTTCATGAGTTTGGGCATACTTTGCACGGATTGTTTGCAAACCAGCAGTATGTAACGCTTTCCGGGACATCCGTTCCGCGTGATTATGTGGAGTTTCCTTCTCAAATCAATGAGCATGCGGCATTGGATCCTTTGGTTTTAAAAAATTATGCGATACATTATCAGACCAAACAAGCCATTCCTCAGGAGTTAATTGATAAAATTAAAAAAGCCGATACCTTTAATAAAGGATACGTAGTTACGGAGCTTTTGGCAGCGGCAACGCTAGATATGGCTTGGCATAGTGTCGAAAAGGAATCCGATTTCAAACCCACTTTAGTTTTCGAAAAAGAGGCGCTACAAAAATACGGATTGTTGGTAAATGAGGTTCCAACAAGATACCACACGCCTTATTTTGCTCACATTTGGGGCGGAGGGTATTCAGCAGGATATTATGCCTACACTTGGTCAAAAACATTAGATTATAATGCTTTCGACTGGATGCAGGCCAATGGTGGTATGACAAGAGCCAATTGTGAACGTTTTAGGAAATATATTTTATCAGTGGGTAATAGTGTTGATTTAAACAAAGCCTTCAAAGATTTTATTGGACATGATATGCAAATAGAACCGTATTTGAGAAACGCTGGTTTATTAGTAAAATAATAAAATTTTGATGCAAACAATTAAAATGACATTCGTAAGGATGTCATTTTTTTTAGAATTTATTCTGTCCCGAAACGTTGGGATTGTTCAGGAGCTATTTCCAGCTTCCCGATGGCTATCGGGACGTTGCAATCTTTCTAGTCCTGAAACAAGTTCAGGACTAGAAAGGATTTTCACTGCTATCTGGGCTAGGGTTTAGTGGGATTAAAAAACACAATGAATCAAAGGGTATTAATGCGAAAAGTATTTGTAAAATAAATGGTTTTTTGTAAGGCTTTTGAACTATTTTTGGATAAATTAGCGCAACGACAAAAGTTGTTTATGGCTTATATCTCTCAAAATCGGATTGCTTTGCGCAACTGAGTGGCGTGTATAAACGAGTTGGCAGTAATGCGAGCTCGCGACACAACAGAAACTAAAACGAATAAAGAATTAATGAAAAATAATGTTTTTAAACTCAAAAATTTGCATTTGGGATTATCTTCTTTAACAGTAATAGAAGTTGGATTAACATACGGAATTAATCCAAACAAGGTTTTACCATTTTTCTTTGACTTCAAAGTAGAAAGTATCGATTTAAGTAATGTTTTCAGAGCATTAATGGGATTATATTTAGGTTTAGCAGCATATTGGATAATTGGAGTTTTTAAAGCTGAACATTGGAGGAATGCAACATTAGTAAGTACAATCTTTATGGGCGGATTAGCGTTTGGTAGAATTATTAGCATAATATTCGACGGAATTCCATCTTTTGCTTTTTCAATTGGAACAGTTTTAGAAATATTATTTATGATTTGGGGAATTAGAAACTTAAAAACCGTGAAATTAATAAATACAATTTGAAACAAAAACCGACCAAAACTGAACGAATGCACTCATTGGACTCTTTACGAGCAATAATGATGTTATTGGGATTGGTGCTACATTCAGCCTTAACCTATAACGTAACAGTTCACGGAGATGCTTGGTCACTAAAAGACCCTCAATCCACAACCCTTTTTAGCGATTCCATTGTGTTTTTAATTCACTCGTTCCGCATGCCCATTTTTTTTCTTGTGGCAGGTTTTTTTGGTGCTATGTTATTTTATGAAAGGCAACCAATCGAAATGATTAAGAACAGAATCTCAAGAATCGTTTATCCATTCATTGTTTTTTTGTTCGTTCTTTGGCCAATAATAATATTTGCTTTTGGTTATACTGGAGCTGTTTTTTCACTAAAAGAAAATCCGCTAACAATCGCTTTAGAACCATTCTCAAATATTACTGCTTTTTTACCTCAAACTACATCTCATTTATGGTTTCTGTACTATCTGACATATATAACAGCAACTTCAATATTATTAGGATTATTGCTTAAAAAAGCAGAGAAATTGACAAGATGGATAACAAGATACTTCAACTTGCTAATTCAAAGACCCATTATGCGAATCTTGTTTTTTTCTGTTTTGACTTTCCTAATACTTACAATTTTAGGAACTTCTATGATAGATGCTTCGGTTTCTTTAATTCCACAATTGAAACCTTTTGTTTTCTTTCTCTTTTTCTACCTTGTGGGCTGGATTTTATTCAAATCAAAACATCTTTTAGAATCAATAGTTCGTTATGATTGGACTTGTACCATTTTGGCAATTATAACAGCTACAATTCAAGGTTTACTGATTAAAAATTTGAATTTAGAACCAAATTCAAACTCTTGGATTTTAATTTTTTTAAGTTCTATTACAGTTTGGCTATTTACTTTTGGAATAACTGGACTTTTTATCCGGTACGGCAGTAACTATTCGGCAAGAATGCGTTACATGTCTGATTCATCTTATTGGGTATATTTAATTCATTTACCGCTAACGGCAATCATTCCTGCGTTTATTTGGAAATTACCTTTCCCCGCCATAGTCAAGTTTTTAATTGTACTCTCGTTAACGACATTTATTTGTTTTGTTAGCTATCATTATTTAGTAAGAAATACATTTATTGGTAAATTTTTAAATGGTAAAAAAAACATCCAAAAAAAACTTATGAATCCCTAAATTTGGTAAAAGTAAAAACGGAAAAGTAAAAACAAAAACGGAAAAAGCCAGTTGAACAGCTGCTACAATTGATTTGGGTAATTGGCTTAACCGAAAAATGGTTTTGTATTTGGACCGTTTAGGCAAATCCGAAGATATGGCTTAATTTAGTCCCAAACCACTTGTAGCAAGGGAACGTTGTAAAGTTCTAAAGCTATAAAGGTTTTCAAATAACCAAATCAACGAATCTCCCAATTCCTTTTTAAAATTAATTTCGTAAATTTGCTCTTCAATAAAAATTAAACAAAAATGGAAAACGGAATATATGCTAAATTCAACACCACTAAAGGTGCTATTTTAGTAAAACTAGCACACGATTTGACTCCAGGTACAGTGGGGAATTTCGTAGGATTGGCGGAAGGAAATTTAGAAAATAAAGTAAAACCGCAAGGGGTTAAATTTTATGACGGATTAAAATTCCACAGAGTAATTCCTGATTTCATGATTCAAGGTGGTTGTCCACAAGGAACAGGAACTGGAGATCCAGGGTATAAATTTGATGATGAATTTCATCCAAGTTTGAAACACGATCGTCCGGGAGTTTTGGCAATGGCCAATTCAGGACCTGGAACAAACGGTTCTCAATTTTACATTACACACATCCCAACAGAATGGTTGGATAACAAACATACTGTTTTTGGTCATGTGGTAGAAGGTCAAGATGTTGTTGATGCTGTCGCTCAAGGTGATGTTTTGGAGTCTTTAGAAATTGTTAGAGTAGGAGAAGAAGCTAAAAATTGGAATGCAATTGAAGCTTTTATCACTTTCAAAGGTTCTCGTAACAAACGTGATGCAGCTTTAAAAGCAGATGCTGAAGCCGCTATGGAAAAATTGGCTGCCGGTTTTGAAAAAACAGAAAGCGGTTTGCGTTACCAATTCATCCAAAGAGGGGAAGGTAAAAAAGCGGAGAACGGAAAAACAGTTTCGGTACATTACACAGGACAACTTCCTGACGGAAAAGTTTTTGACAGCTCCTATCCTCGTAAAAAACCAATTGAATTTCCATTAGGAAAAGGAAACGTTATTGAAGGTTGGGACGAAGGTATTGCGTTGTTGCGCGTAGGTGACAAAGCACGTTTCGTGATTCCATCACATTTAGGTTACGGATCTCGTGGTGCTGGAGGAGCAATTCCACCAAATGCTACTTTGATTTTTGACGTAGAATTAATGGATGTTAAATAGTTTAAACTATTCAGATAGCATATAAAATTAAAAAATCCCAAAACGAAAGTTTTGGGATTTTTTTTGCAATAAATGAATTTGTTACTACTTATGAATTCAAAAACTCAATCAAATCCTTGTTTAATTTATCTTTTTCAATGTAAAATAACCCGTGTGGCGCTCCTTCATAAACAATAAATTTATTGTCGGGTATTAATTTTGCCGCTATTTCAGAAGTGATTTCAATGGGTACTGTTTTGTCTTCGTCCCCATGAATAATTAATGTAGAAACATTGACAGATGCCATTTCACGACGGAAATCGGTTGTCGAAAATGATTTAGCACATTCTAAAGTGGCACGTGGTGAAGCAAAAGAACACAACATTCTATAATAATCCAATAAAGGTGTACTGATAGGTTTGCTGATAAAGCTTACTCCAAAAAATGTTTTTCCAAAACTATCCAGAAAACCAATTCGGTCTTCCTTGATTTGTGCTGCCATAGCATCATATTTTTCTTGTGGAACACCATTTGGATTAGAATCCGTTTGCAATTGAAACGGTGTTACTGAAGCGATAAGCACTGCTTTAGAAACCCCTTTTCCGCCGTGACGACTGAAATAGCGAACAACTTCTCCGCCACCCATTGAAAATCCAACAAGTGTGGCTTCTTTCAAATCCAATTGGTCAATAATAGCCTTTAAGTCGTCGGCTAAAGTATCATAATCATAACCATCCCAAGGTTGTGAAGATTTACCAAAACCACGACGGTCATAAGCAATAACTCTAAAATTATTTTGAACTAAAGTATCAATTTGGTATTCCCACATTTCATTAGATAGTGGCCATCCGTGAATAAGAATTACAGGTTTTCCTTCACCATAATCTTTAACATATAATTTTACATTAGGCGCTGTTTCAATATACATGTCTAATCCAGTGTTGTTTCCCTTTCTCGATTCGCTACTGTTTTTCTGACTCATTTCCATAATAGTTACTATTTACAAGATGAATTTAATATTCGTCTTTTGTAAAATTAGATGGATTTGACAAAAAGAGTATTACAGAATTTGTGTAAATAGTTGTAATTTTTTTGTTTTTGAAGATAAAAAGAAAGAATTTCTGCTTATAGATAAAAAAACACCTTCATAAATGAGGTGTTTAAAAGATTTGGTAATTAGTTGTTTGGAGTATTCGTTACGGCAATTATTTTTAAATTTTTAATTCCGGCAGGCAATTGCCATTCCACTTCGTCATTTTCTTTAAAGCCAATTATTGCGACGGATAAAGGAGCCAAAATAGAAACTTTTCCTTCTTTAATATTGGATTGTGAAGGCATAACAATTTGAATTTTCATTTGCTGTTTGGTCTTGGTATCTTCGACTGTTGCATGAGAATTCATTCGGATAATAGATTCGTCAAGAACACCTTCTTTGTTGACAATTGCCCGATCTAATTCTTGTGTAAGCAAAGCGATTTCTCTAATATTCGTACTGTCTTTTGCATTTTTCACCAATTCCCGAAGAATGTGATAATCGGTAATTGTTAAAACTGGAGTTGGCTTCATTTGGATTTAGTTTAAGTTTATTTTTTCGGTTTTAGCTTTATTTTCAAAATCGTTAAAAAATAGTGCTGCAAAACTTTCATTCGTTTTATGGTCAATTCTGCGGTAAAAAACATCTGGAGTAATGGCTTTTGGGGAATCAAATCCACAAGCTCCAATGAATTCTGCAAAAGCTTTTAACGTGTTGTTGTGAAAATGAGCAACGCGCACACTTTTTTCAGTAATATCCAATCCTTTGTATAAAGCTTTATCCTGTGTTGCAATACCAACAGGACATTTGCCACTATCACATTGCAGCGCTTGAATACAGCCTAGCGCAAACATCATTCCTCGTGCGCTGTAACAGGCATCGACGCCAAGTGATATTGCTTTAGCGATATCAAAACCAGTGATGATTTTTCCAGAAGCCATAATTTTAACTTGATCCCTGAGTTCAAATTGTTTTAAGGTTTTGGTAACAAATATCAAAGCATCCGAAAGTGCCATTCCCATATAATCAATAAATTCTAAAGGTGCTGCTCCAGTTCCTCCTTCTGCTCCGTCAATGGTAATGAAATCAGGAACAATTCCTGTTTCTTTCATGGCTTGAACAATTGCTATGAATTCATCTTGACGCCCAATGCAAATTTTGAATCCAACCGGCTTTCCGTTAGATAAGTGTCTTAATTTTTTTAGAAAAAACAATAATTCAGTACTGTTTGAAAAAGCAGTATGGGCTGCTGGCGAATGTACAGCCACATGAGGTTGGATGTTTCTGATTTTAGCAATTTCAGGCGTGTTTTTTTCGCCTGGTAATAATCCTCCGTGTCCAGGTTTTGCTCCTTGCGAGAGTTTTAACTCAATCATTTTAACTTGTGGAAAGTTGGCTTTTTCTGTAAATAATCCTTCTGAAAAGGTACCATCGTCTTTTCTGCATCCAAAATATCCAGTTCCGATTTGCCAAATTAAATCACCGCCTTCTAAGTGAAAATCACTGATTCCTCCTTCGCCTGTATTATGTGCAAATCCGCCTTTCTGGGCTCCTTTATTCAAAGAAGAAATGGCAGTTTTGCTCAATGCGCCATAACTCATGGCACTGATATTATAAATACTGGCGCTATAAGGCTGCAAACATTGGCTGTTCCCAACGGTGGTTCTGAAAAATTGTTTGTCGGCTCTTTTTGGATAAATAGAATGCGCTGCCCATTCGTACCCAATTCTGTTGGGGTCATCCTGCATTCCGAAAGAGATAGTTTGCTTTACATTTTTGGCTCTTTGATAAACGATAGTTCGTTGTCTGCGATTAAAAGGTTTTCCGTCTAATTCGCCTTCAAAGAAATATTGACGCATTTCCGGACGAAAAGATTCTAAGAAATACCTGAATCGACCCACAATTGGGTAGTTTTTTTTAACGGTATGTTTGGATTGGAAAGTATCCGAAAGGAGCATATAAACTAATAAAAGAGGAATAATCAAAAATAAATAATCAAGATAATCGAAATAAATCAATACACTACTGATTGCTAAAAACGAAAGGGTTGACGCCCAAATAATTTGGTGCGCAGCTAATTTTTTTAAAAACATGTTTTTAAATTTGATTGAATTTTAAAAAGATAACTTTTAAAATTTCTGGTTAAATAAATGATGTAAAGAAAAACCTTCGTCTCGAAGTAGTTTGTTTTTATATAGACGAAGGTCTAATCAACAAAGGCTTTTGAATGCGAAAATTTTGCGCCAAACACAAAAAACTCTTTAAAAAGAGTGGTGGAGGTTGGTGTTGTATTTGGAAATATTTTCATAAAATTTTAAATTCCGCAATACAAAAGTACATTCATTTCTTTTAGTTTTAATATGTTTAACGTGTATTTAACATGCCAGATTGGCTTTTTCTTGCTTTTAATTATGAAATATCTTTTTCTAATATGTAGGTTTTTATTTTGTAAAATGTAACTTTATGCTTCAAAAGTAAAACTAAAATTACATGGAACTGACCTGGCCTGAATTTGAAAGAGTAGAAATGCGTGTGGGAACTATTCTTGAAGTTAATGATTTTCCTGAAGCTAGAAAACCAGCGTACCAACTTACCATAGATTTTGGTTCTAAGATCGGAATTAGAAAAACATCGGCACAAATAACCAAACGTTACGAAAAAGAAGATTTACTTAACCGCCAGATTGTAGCGGTGGTTAATTTTCCTAAAAAGCAAATCGGGAAATTCATGAGCGAATGTCTGGTATTGGGTGCGGTAGGAGATGAAGGAGACGTAATTTTGCTGGCTCCCGATTTCAAAATAGAAAACGGATTGCGAATTGGGTAATATTGGATTCATAAACAAAAAACGAACTGCTATTTAGAGTATCACCATAAAAAAAGTCCAAAAATCTTCTGATTTTTGGACTTTTTTTATGTGTAAGTAAGGAATTAAAAATTAAATATCATCAAATTCAATATCGGTAAAAGTTGATGTTTGTGGTATAATTTCATCATCTGATTTTTCAGAAGCATATTCTTTTTTGAAATCTTTTTGGTGTCTTTCAGAGATTACTTCTTCGCCTTTGTGGTTCAAAACATAAGAAGTCATTTCGCCAAGAATTTCTGCAAAAGCTGCAAAATCTTCTTTGTATAAATAGATTTTATGTTTTTTGAAATGGAATGATCCATCTTCTTCAGTAAATTTTTTGCTTTCGGTAATGGTAATGTAATAATCATCTGCTTTTGTCGCTCTCACATCAAAGAAGTATGTTCTTCTTCCAGCTCTTAAAACTTTAGAAAATATCTCTTCTTTTTCTAACATGTCATGTTCTCTCATATTCCTTTCTATCAATTTATGGTTGTTAAGTAGTATCCAAAAATCTAAAAAATATATGTATTATCCAACAATTATAGCATTTCTTTTTCTGAAAGTTGTTTCAAATATAAAGCGGCGTAATAGCCTTCTTGATTTATCAATTGATTATGAGAACCTTGTTGTATAATTTCCCCCTTTTCAATGATGATAATTCGGTCTGCATTTTTAGCGGAAGAGACGCGATGGCTTACAATAATGGTGGTTTTATCCTTACAAATTTCATGTAAGTTGTTTAAAATTGCTTCTTCGGTCTCCGTGTCAACTGCAGATAAGCAATCGTCAAAAAGTAAAATAGGAGGATTCTTGATAATTGCCCTTGCAATGGAAACTCTTTGTTTTTGACCTCCTGAAAGTGTAATGCCTCTTTCCCCTAGGATTGTTTCGTATTGTTTGTTGAAACCCATAATATTATCATGTACAACGGCACTTTTTGCGGCAGCTTTTACCTCTTCTTCCGTTGCATTCTCTTTGCCAAACATAATGTTATTCTTGATACTGTCCGAAAATAAGAAAGCATCTTGTGGTACAATTCCAATACTGTTACGTAAATCAAACAAGTTGATGGTGCTTATTTCATTTCCGTCAATATTTATTTTCCCTTCTGTAACATCATACATACGTGAAATCAATGATAAAATAGTCGATTTACCAGATCCGGTTTTTCCTAGGATAGCTAAAGTTTCTCCTTTTTTTACTGTAAATGAAATGTTTTGTATCGCTTTTATATTAGTGTCTTCATAAGTATAGCTTACATTTTCAAAAGAAATAGAACCTTCAATCACTGATTTGTCTCGATTTTTATTTTTTATCTCCGGTTCGATTTTTAGGAATTCATTAAGGCGTTTTTGGGAAGCCTCAGCTTCTTGAACCATTGAAGAAACCCATCCTAATGAAGCTACCGGCCAAGTAAGCATGTTGACATATAAAATAAATTCAGCAATGGTTCCAATACTTTTTATAGTGCCGTCAATGTACATTAGACCACCAAAATAGATTACCACTAAGTTACTGATTCCTATTAGCGCTAACATTAACGGACCAAATAAGGATTGCACTTTGGCTAAGTTTAAGCTTTTGCTTTTGCTTTCATTGGCTAAATTAACCATATTTTGTTGATGCTGGTCTTCCAGTGAATAGGCTTTTATCACTCGGATTCCTGAAAATATTTCTTGTGAAAAACTGGATACTTTGGATAAATATTGCTGGAAAATAGTACTTCTTTTATTGATTTCGGAGCTGAGTTTAAAAATAACGTACGACAAAATTGGTAAAGGCAATAGCGTGTATAAAGTAAGTCTCGGAGATACATTGTACATATAGACGATTACAATTGCAAAACGGATAAAAGTATTAATCGAATACATCACAGCAGGCCCTACGTACATTCTTACTTTTGAAACATCCTCACTGATGCGGTTCATTAAATCTCCGGTGCGATTTTGCTTATAAAAGTTTTGCGAAAGGTTCTCATATTGGCGGAACACTTCGTTTTTTAAATCGAATTCTATGTGACGTGACATTACAATTAAGGTTTGTCTCATCAAAAAAGTAAGAAAACCAGCAATGATTGTTGTGGCAATAATCAGTAAAATATTTGAAATTAATTCTTGATGAATAACTGATTTGGCAATGGTTTTATCTTTGGCGAAAGCTTCAATTACCTTAAATGATTTGCTAATCAACTTGGGTGTGAAAAGCATGAATATTTGTGCGATAATGGTGAAAATAATTCCCAGTAAGAAACTGTATTTGTATTTGACGAAATATTTATTTAAATAACGTAATTCTTTCATTTTTTTAAGATATTCTGTGTTGAAATGGTTTCATTTTTTGAATAAAACCTTAATGTTAATACTTGTTAGTGATGAAATAATAATCAATTAAATTATTGAATTGGTGATTTTTAGATAAAAATCTACTGCATGTTCATTTTTTATGTAAATTTGAATTGTCTTTTTGACAAATTCATAATTCATCACTATAAAAAATCACACTATGAATGCAGCTTTCACAACTGGAAAGGAACTTAAAAAAATGGATCCCGTTTTTGGTCAATTATCATTTGATGATCACGAACAAATTGTATTTTGCAATGACAAAGATACAGGTTTAAAAGCAATTATTGGTATTCATAATTCGGTTATGGGTCCTGCTTTAGGAGGTACGAGAATGTTTAATTACGCAAATGAATGGGAAGCGCTGAACGATGTATTGCGTCTTTCACGTGGAATGACTTTTAAAGCGGCTATTACAGGATTGAATATTGGTGGAGGAAAAGCAGTTATTATAGGCGATGCCAAAACACAAAAAACTCCTGAGTTGATGCGTAAGTTTGGCGAATTTGTGCATGGTTTAAGCGGGAGATATATTACTGCTGAGGACGTGGGAATGGAGACCGCAGATATGGATATCGTTAGAGACGTGACACCTTATGTTACCGGAATTTCTGAATCAAGAGGAGGTTCTGGAAATCCATCGCCAGTTACAGCTTACGGAGTATATTTAGGAATGAAAGCTGCTGCAAAGCAACAATTTGGTTCTGATGTTTTGAGTGGTAAAAAAGTTTTGGTTCAAGGAATCGGGCATGTTGGAGAAACTTTAGTTGATTATTTGACAAAAGAAGGTGCAATTGTAACTATTGCTGATATCAATGAAGAAAAATTAAATGAAGTGGGGGCGAAGTACAACGCACAAATTTTCAGAGGTGAGGATTTGTACAGTGCTGATGTTGATATTTATGCGCCTTGTGCCATGGGAGCAACGTTAAATGACAATACAGTTTATAAAATTAAAGCAAAAGTAATTGCCGGAGCTGCCAATAATCAATTGGCTGATGAGAATGTTCACGGTGTAATTCTACAAGAAAGAGGCATTCTATATGCTCCTGATTTCTTGATTAATGCGGGTGGAATTATCAATGTTTATGCGGAATTAGCGCATTATGACAAAGCGGAGATCATGCGTAAAACAGAAAATATTTATAACACAACATTAGAGATATTTGATTTTGCCATTGCTAACAAGATGACAACGCATCATGCTGCTTTGACTATTGCTCAAAATCGCATCAATCAAAGAAAAATAGAAAACAGTAAAAAGTAAAAAAACGTTCAGTTATCAGTATTCAGTGACCAATTTATTAGCGTTCACTGAATACTGTTGATTGAATACTTTTAAAATAAGCGATTATATATTTTATTTTAAAAAATGAAATACTTATTTTTGCAGACTAATTAATAAAAGTTCTTACAAGGTGGTAAATAGAAGACACATTCGCGTTAAAGTAATGCAATCCATTTATGCGATGCATCAAAGCGGTTCAGATAATCTGGAAAAAGAAGAAAAATTCCTTTTTTACAGCATCGACAATATTCAAGATTTATACCTTATAATGCTTTCTTCCCTGATTGAAATTTGTAAAACAGAGACTGTCTTTTTGCATAAATCCAGTTTGAAACATCTTGCAACTCCTGAGGAACGTAAACCCAACGAAAAGTTCATCAAAAACAAAATTTTTCAAATTCTTGCCGAAAATAATTCACTAAGCATTGCATTGGAAAACCGTAAAATAAATAATTGGTCTTTAAACGACGATTATATTTTATTGCTTCTAAATGACGTAAAAGCAAGTAAATTGTATGCAGATTACATGAGTAATTCAGTAAATACTTTTGAAGAAGACCGACAATTTATCGTGGATTTATTCATGGATGTAATCGTTCCTAACGAAAAATTGTACGAATATTTAGAAGATGATAAGTTGACTTGGGTTGATGATATTCCGTTAGTGAATACGCATATTATCAAGCAGTTGAAAGTAATTAAATCTGGTGAAGACGATAATTTCAGAGTGCCAAAATTGTATAAAGACAATGAAGATAAGGATTTTGTTAAAGATTTGTTCCGAAAAACGGTCTTAAACGAAACGGAATTAGCCAAAGAATATCTTGATAAAACACCAAACTGGGACACTGAAAGAATTGCCGAGATTGACACGATTATCCTGAAAATGGCAATCTGTGAATTTTTGAAATTCCCATCTATTCCTGTAAAAGTAACTCTTAACGAATATTTAGAAGTTGCCAAAGAATATTCTACGCCAAAAAGTAGTATTTTTATCAACGGAATTTTAGACAATTTAGTAAAAGAACTGGAAGCCAGCAAAAGAATCATTAAAGCTGGTCGTGGTTTAATGTAATATTAATCAATAAAAAAAGAATTTAAATTATGGAACAATTAACTCAATTTGCACCGTTTTTATTAATGTTTGTGGTAATCTATTTCTTCATGATCAGACCGCAACAAAAAAGAGCGAAAAATGAAAAAGAATTTGAAAGCAGCTTAAAAGTAGGGGATAAAATCATTACAAAAAGTGGTCTTCACGGAAAAGTTTCTGAGTTAGCGGATACAACGGTTGTTGTTGAAACGATGTCAGGAAAATTGAAAATGGAGCGTTCTGCTATTTCTATGGAAATGAGTGCAGTATTGAACAAAAAATAATTCTCATTTTAATGAATTAAAAAAGTCCCAACCGATTATTCGGATTGGGACTTTTTTTTGATAAAAAAGAATATCATTATTTTTTATTCTTTTTATTCTTCTTCGCTTTTTTTGATTTTGCTTTGGCCTTTTTAGCTTTTATCTTGGCTTTGACTTTAGCTTTTTTAGCTTTATCCTTTTTGGCTTTTTTTGCCTTTTTAGCTTTTGCTTTCGCTTTTTGTTTTGCTTTCTCTTTTGCGTCGGCTTTTTTAGCCTTTTTCTTGTCTTTATCTTTCATTTTTACTTTGTTTTTGATTTCGTTTTTACTTTTTTTCTTATTTGAAACGTCACTATTATCCTCTAGACTAATAGTCGAAATCTCTATCGTTTCCATTATGATTTCTTCAATTACCGGTTCTATGATTTCAACGGGTTCCGCTACAGGTTTAACGACTTTTGTTCTTCGAGCTCTAATTGGCTTATCAATTTCAGGTTTTGTTGGAGATACTGGATCAGTTTCCGTTTCTTTCTTTTGTATCATAATTTATAGTATTAGCTTTTATTCAATTAAACGAATATTGTTCTGGTGTTATTAAATTGTTAAGTAATTGTAAGTAAATATAGTGATTTATTGCACTGGTCAATGTTAAGTTTTTCAGAACGATTCAGATAATTTATTCTGATTTTCAGCAAATTGTAACCAAGAAAGGAAGTGTTTTCTTTTTTAAAAGAAAGAGATTGTATAAATGATTATGAAAGTAGAATGTATTATTCTAATGTGGCTTTAAATAAAAAGTCCCAACTCTGAGCTTCAGAATTGGGACTTAATTTTATCGGTATTTATCATTTAAACCAATGTTTTCAAGTATCATTGGTTTGATTTTTTCGATCCGGGAACGTTTGGTTTCTTCTCGTTTTGCAGTTTCAATATATTCTAAGAATTCATATTGTTTGTAAGGAGTGAATTTTAAAAAAGCATCTGCTAAATTGGCATCAGCATCTAATTCCTTTTGAAGAAGTTCAGAAACGATAGGTTCTTTTTTCTCGGGTTTACTATTCTTTCCTTGTTTTTCATTGGCAATCGCTTCATGAATATAATCTAATACTGCCGCTTCATTGACCTCTTCTTTTGATGAAAAGCGCCATTGTCGCAACGATTTGGTAACGCCTTCTTGCGCGTTAACTAAAACTTTTTTTTCATCTTTCAGAAAAACGCCATTAAAAAACCAAATTGTAAAATAATTTTTGAATCCTCCTATTCCAAGTACGTTTTTACCATTCAGGACATAAACAATACCGCCCCATTTGGTAGTTTCCACGAGTTCAGTTTTGACAATAATTGATTTTAGAAGTTCTAATTCTTCTGACCAACTGTTGTTTTTATCCCAAGAATGAGGCTTTTTTGAGGATTCCAATAGATTATTTTTTAGATGAATCTTCTGTTGCTGTCAATTCAGCAATTTTTACAATTACTTCAACCGCTTTTTGCATACTTTCTACAGGAACGTATTCGTATTTTCCATGAAAATTATGTCCGCCAGCAAAAATATTAGGACAAGGCAATCCTTTATACGATAATTGAGAACCATCAGTTCCGCCACGAATGGGTTTAATAAGTGGTTTAATGCCTATTTCTCTCATCGCTTTTTCCGCAATATCCACAATATGTTTCACAGGTAAAACCTTTTCTTTCATATTGTAATATTGGTCTTTAATCTCAGTGATAACAATAGCTGAACCAAATTGTTTTGCGAATTTTTTATTGATTTTTCGAGTAATTTTCTCGATTAATTCTTTACGTTTCTCAAATTTTTTCTTGTTATGATCGCGAATGATTAATTCCAAAACGGTTTCTTCGATACTTCCGGTTAAATGATGTACATGAAAAAAACCTTTGTATCCTTTTGTTGTCTCGGGTGTCTCATCAATTGGTAGTTCATTGATAAAATCATTGGCAATCAACATAGAATTGATCATTTTTCCTTTGGCATAGCCAGGATGCACGCTTTTTCCTTTGAAAGTAATTTTGGCGCCAGCCGCATTAAAATTTTCATATTCCAATTCGCCTATTTGACTGCCATCCATTGTATATGCCCAATCCGCTCCAAATTTAGCTACATCAAAGTGATGCGCGCCACGACCAATTTCTTCATCAGGTGTAAAACCAACTCTGATTTTTCCGTGTTTGATTTCGGGATTGTTGACAAGGAATTCCATTGCAGTCACAATTTCAGTAATTCCGGCTTTATCATCGGCTCCTAATAATGTTGTTCCGTCAGTAGTAATCAAAGTTTGCCCTTTGTAAAGCAATAAATCTTTAAAATAGCTCGGTGATAATACAATGTTTTGTTCTGCATTTAATACAATGTCTTTACCATCATAATTAGGAATGATTTGAGGTTTTACATTGGCGCCAGTAAAATCGGGTGTCGTATCAAAATGTGAAATAAATCCAATAGTTGGTACTTCATGGGTCACATTACTTGGCAAAGTTGCCATGATATACGCTTTGTCGTCTATTGTTACGTCTTGCATTCCAATAGCTTTTAGTTCTTCAACCAGTTTATTGGCTAAATCCCATTGTTTTTTTGTGCTGGGTGTAGTTTCAGAGTTGGAGTCAGATTCCGTATCTATAGTTACGTAGCTGATGAAACGGTCAATTATATGTTGCATTTTAATTTGTTTTATGCAAATATAAACATTTTTTCAGGAGCTTTTTTGAAGTAAATCAACAAGTAATCCCTCATTTTTTTTAACAGCTTAGATTCTTGAAAATGAGAAATACATTCCTGTTTTTCAATGTACATAATCTTGCAGATATAAAAAAAACCACCCGAAGGTGGTTCCAAATTAATCTCTCATTTTAGTTAACTTGTCTTTTGTTCTATCGAGATCTCCTTCCAGCTTATTTATTTTTATTTGTTGTTTGCTGATTCGGATATTTTCTTTCTCAATTTCAGTAGAACTGAGCTTTCCTTTAGATTTTTTCTGTTCAAATTTTTCTTTGAGTTTGATTAAATCTCTTTCTTCATTTGAAATCTTTGTTTTTATTGTATTTATTGATTTTTCACTGGAAAGAATTTTGTCTTGTCGTTTGTCAAAAGCTTTTTGTTCTTTTTCAAAATCCTTTTGCTCTTTTTCGATTTTATTAGCTTCTCTTAGCGCTTTTTTCTCAGCTTTGAGTTTGTCTTTTAGTAGTTTAGCTTCCTCTTTTAAAGCTTTTTCATTTGCATTATTTTGTATTGCTGTTGCGATAGCCCCAGTTTCAGCAGCCTTAGACACAACAACAGAGTCTTTAATTGTTGTTACCGTAGTTTTTGTCGCTAATTTGGTGGTGTCTTTTTTTGCTTCATTCTTAATTGCTTGCGCAAAAAATAGTTGAAAACTGGAAAGCAAAACAGCTGTAAAGAGTAATTTTATTTTCATATCTGTATATTTTTAAGTTGATAAAAAATTAAATAAATACTAATTTATTTAGTACAATATAAGAAAAAACATTGAAAAAAAATATTTTATTTTGAATGAAGCAGATTGAAAGTATTTTTTTTTATTTGTAAATAGCGGGGAACAAGTGTTTTGTTTAACTACTGTTTTTTTGCTATTTCTTCTTTGGCTACAGCCAAATCAAATGTTGATGTATAATTTTTTTTCGAAATATTTAATTATCGATGAGATAGTTCTATTTTTGCACCAACAACACTTCAACTATGTATAAAGTATTCATTCGCCCATTTCTATTTTTATTTGATCCGGAAAAAGTCCACTATTTTACTTTTTCATTGATTCGATTTTTGTCTAAAATTCCTGGATTTACCGCTCTTTTTAAGTTGCTTTATGAAGTCAACGACCCAAGGTTGGAAACAGAGGTTTTTGGTTTGAAATTCAAAAATCCGGTTGGACTAGCGGCTGGTTTTGATAAAGATGCCAAGTTGTATAAAGAATTGTCCAGTTTTGGTTTTGGTTTTATCGAAATAGGAACGCTTACGCCAAAAGGACAGGAAGGAAATCCTAAAAAACGATTGTTTCGTCTGAAAGCAGATAGCGCCATTATCAATAGAATGGGATTCAATAACGGTGGAGTTCAGGAGGCTGTAGAACGTTTGAAACAAAATAAAGGCGTTTTAATAGGTGGTAATATTGGTAAAAATAAGTTGACGCCAAACGAAGAAGCCACTTCGGATTATGAAATCTGTTTTGATGCTTTGTATGATTATGTGGATTATTTTGTGGTGAATGTAAGTTCCCCAAACACACCAAATCTCCGAGCATTACAAGATAAAGAGCCGTTGACACAATTACTGCAAACGCTTCAAAATAAGAATTTGGCTAAGCCAAAGCAAAAACCAATCCTCTTAAAAATCGCTCCAGATTTGACGGATGAGCAATTATTGGATATTATTGATATTATCAAGGAAACTAAAATCGCGGGCGTTATTGCCACAAATACCACCATTTCCCGTGAAGGATTGCAGTCGGAGAATAAAACTGAAATGGGCGGTTTGTCAGGAAAACCATTAACGCAACGTTCTACTGAAGTCATCCGATTTTTATCTCAAAAAAGTAAAAAAGCGTTTCCTATTATTGGAGTAGGAGGAATTCATTCTGCCGATGATGCGATTGAAAAATTGGAGGCAGGAGCGTGTTTGGTGCAATTGTACACGGGTTTTATTTATGAGGGCCCGGGATTAGTAAAAGCAATCAACAAAAAGATTTTAGAAAGATTGCAACAACCCAAATTTTACTAAAAGCCCTATCAATAATGCAATGCCAAAACTCAATAAGGTTCCGATAAGAACATATTCGGTCAGTTTTCGGTCTTTGGCTTCTTTTAAATCTCCAAATCGGAAAATAGATTTTGCAGCCAATAAAAAACCAATGGCTTCAAAATGGGCAGTAATGACAAAATAAAAAACGAACAGGCGTTCCAATATTCCAATGTAATTTCCGGCATTGGATAAGGAATCGTCGCTTGTTTTGTTTTCAGGAGTCCAAATAGAAATAATATTCTTTATAAGTATCGATGTAGGCTTTGTCAGTAAAAGTATTCCAGTCGCAAAGATCCAAAATCGGTTGTCGAATGCTGTAAAATCAATACGTTCGTTATTGTAAAATAGTGTAATTGCTATGAGCACAATAAGATGCAACAGTTGGTCAATTACAAACCAGTTGCGTTTTGTTTTATTTTTTTGAAAATGTAATTTCAAAAAATCTATTCCTCCATGCGTTACCGCCAGTAAAATGGCAAACCAAACAAAATCAGTCCCGCCAACTAAAGCCCAAGCCAAGATAAAATGTAGCAGTGTATGGATATAAAGATAAATACTTTTGTGTTTTCTGCTTTCTTTATCTAAAACCCAAGATGTAGGCTGGAATAAAAAATCACCAAGTAAATGTGCCAATAGTAGTTTTACAAAAATAATCATACACCGAGGTTTTTAATTTTTTTTCTGAAATGATTATCTAATTCTAGCACCAAATCAAACTGAGCTCGTTTTCGTCTGCGACTTACTGCAGCTTGATTTATTCCTAGTCTCACGCCTATTTCTTCTTGAGAAAGTGATTTGTTTTCTATGGATGCCAAAACAAATTCAGCCGATTGCACCAGCCAATTATCCATAAAGGTCAATCCTAAACGGAGCATTAAATTCATTTCTGTATCTAAATCACTATTGCCGGAATTAATGGCTAAGGTTGTTTTTTGTTTTTTTAAAGTTTCAAAAAGTTCACCCGAACGAACGAACGCAGTTCCGTTGCTTTCGGAGATTGTTGCTGCTGAATAGGTTTTATCTCCGAAACCAATACTCATTCTCGCGTCGAGCTTTAATGTTTTTAGATAGGCCTTAATTTGCAAAGCTGTCAGTAGCGCTTCTTCAGGATTTATAATTTCCATCTGAAATTCGTCACCACGATAAATTTCCCATTCACTCGGGTTTTTACCTTTGGTATTCAATAGTTCTTTCAAACCGTCAATCCATATTTTAGAGGGTAGTTTTCTTGAATTAACGATGTCTCCAGTGATTATGCTTGTCATATCCAAATATAATTAAAAAAGTAAAGGTCTACTTTAAAAGTTTAAAATAAATTATTACCAAATAACGTAATAATATTTAATATTACCAAATTGTGTAATAATTAAAATTATTACCAAAATACGTAATAATGTCAATTTTTAAAAATTTAAAACTGATAATTTAAAATTCATAATTGTTTTTCTATCTTTGGCTCTCTATGGAACCAATAAAAATTATAGAATGTCCACGTGATGCCATGCAAGGCATAAAGCCATTTATTCCTACGGCAAGAAAAGTGACTTATATCCAGTCTTTATTGCGTGTAGGTTTTGACACCATCGATTTTGGAAGCTTTGTTTCGCCTAAAGCCATTCCGCAAATGCAGGATACCGCTGAGGTTCTGGCACAACTTGATTTATCTCAAACCAAAAGTAAATTATTGGCGATTATTGCGAATACGCAAGGAGCATCATTAGCTTCAAAGCATTCTGAAATACAGTATTTAGGATTTCCATTTTCGATTTCTGAAAATTTCCAAATGCGGAATACCCACAAGACGATTGCCGAGTCATTAATTACGTTACAGGAAATTCTTGAAATTGCCGATAATACGAATAAAGAAGTAGTAGCGTATCTTTCTATGGGATTTGGTAATCCTTACGGCGATCCTTGGAGCGTTGAAATAGTAGGGGAGTGGACTGAAAAATTAGCTTTAATGGGAGTCAAAATCTTATCACTTTCGGATACGGTAGGAAGTTCAACACCAGATGTGATTTCGTATTTGTTTTCGAATTTAATTCCAAAATATCCAAAAATTGAATTTGGTGCTCATCTTCATACTACACCTGATAAATGGTTTGAGAAAATTGATGCGGCTTACAAAGCGGGCTGCCGCCGTTTTGATGGGGCTATTCAAGGTTTTGGCGGATGTCCAATGGCAACGGACGATTTAACGGGTAATATGCCTACAGAGAAACTATTATCCTATTTTACTTCACAAAAAGAAAAAACTGACATGAGTCCTATAAGTTTTGAAAGTGCTTACAATGAGGCTTCGAAGCTATTTGGTGAATTTCATTAAAAAATAAAAATGGCAGTTGTGGTTGAACTCAATATTTTGAAAATAATAAGTCTATGATTGATACGTTTGTTATACAATTCCCCAATTTACTTTTAACATACTAATATGATGAAACTACGGGCCATCCATAGAATTTTAGGCGTACTAGTTCTGATACTATTTTCGTCTTCATGTGCTAGTGATTTAGACTATAATCAAGTCTATGATATAAAATTAGAACCGGTTTTTATTGCAAATTTAGCCTATTTTGATATTCCTGCAGATGAATTTGTTACCGGAGGAGTAGAACACACCGTTATTATGGATGTGTCAGATTTCGATGTATTTCGTGATACTTTTTTTAAAGACAACTTAAAAAGAGTCGATTTATTTTTTGAAGTTAACAATACCATAAATAGGGGGTACAGAATAGATTTAGTATTTCTGGATAGAAATAATCAGCCTGTTCATTCCACAAATTTTACCGTGCCAGCGTATACCGGTGTAGAAAATATAGTTACTAAAACTGAAGTATTTGAAAATGCAACGCTGGACTTATTAAAAAGAACGACAAAAATTACTTTCACGCTCACCATGTTTGCTGGCCCACCATTAAACGAAAATAGCACAGGAAGTTTAAAATTACGTTCAGGAGTAACCGCTTATTTTGTAGTAGAATGAAAAAAATAATTGTAGTCTTTGTTCTATTTTTGTCGGTTAAAAGTATTTCTCAAAACAAGCAAATTTTATATAATTTCACTTCAGTGCCTCAGTCTTTGCTGACTAATCCGGGTTCTGATGTGAAGTACAATTGGTATTTTGGGATTCCTTTATTGTCTGGTATTTCTACAAATGTTGGTTCGAGTGGATTCTCCGCGTATGATTTATTTGCTGATAATGGAGTAGATTTTAATGTAAAACTGCGAAATGTAGTATTCTCCACAACAAGAAAAGATAGAGTAGTCCTAAACGAACAAATAGAATTATTTAACGGAGGCTTTAAAATAGCGGGAGATCAAGGGGATTCCTATGTTTCTTTTGGTATGTACCAAGAATTTGATTTTATGAGCTATGTGCCTAAAGATATTGCAATTTTGGCTTTAGACGGAAATAGAGATTATTTGGGTAAAGTATTCAATTTAGGGGATTTGAGTGTAAAAGCAGAAATGCTTTCGGTCTTTCATCTTGGATTTCATAAAAAAATAAATAAAAAATTAATTCTAGGAGCGCGAGGAAAGATTTATTCCAGTATTTATAATGCTAATTCAACTAGTAATTCAGGATACATTTATACTATTCCTTCCACACAAGGGGTTTATGAACAAATGATTTATTCGGATTTGCAACTCAATACATCGGGAATTGCTAAATACGATGATGAAGATTATGAGCCAAATGCAGTAAAAGACATTACTAAAAGAGCCTTTCTAGGAGGTAATTTAGGTTTGGGATTTGACGCTGGTTTGACTTATTATCCAAAGAAAAATATTCAATTAACTGCAAGTGTCATTGACTTTGGTTTTATAAAACATACCAAAGAAGTAGAAAGTTTGACTTTTAAAGGGGCTTACAAATACGAAGGTGTTATTCCCAAATTCAGTTCTGGAAATTCAGCAGAAAATGGATACCAAGAATTTAAGGATGCCATTCCTTTGGATACTTTGTATGCTGATTACACTACATGGCGGCCTACAAAATTAAATACTTCCATTCAATTTTCATTTGAAGAGGAAGTATCCGAAGATTGCAACTGCCTTAATTATGATCCTGAAACTATTTATAAAAGCGCAGTAGGTGCCCAATTATTCGTAATGTCTACTCCGAGAACGCCTTTAGTTGCTTTTACGACCTATTACAGAAGAAAAATTTTCAATTCGTTGCAAATGAAAGCAACCTATACGATAGATTCCTATTCTTATAAAAATATAGGATTGGGATTATCCAGTATGTTTGGACCGGTTAATTTCTATGTTCTAGCCGATAATCTTTTGGAATATAAGGATGTTACTAAAGCCAATAGTCTGTCTTTTCAGCTAGGGCTTAATGTTATTGTTGATGACAGTAAAAAATAATATGACTGTCCGCTAAACAGACCATGATTATTTTTTTACTGTCATCAACAATGAGATTAAGAGTCAATGGTATAAAAAAATTCTTAAAAAAAATTACTGATGTCCTGAATACCGCTTGATATCTTTATTTCTTTGTTTTAAAAAAACGCTAAACCTCATTGTTAAAACTGAACAAAGCCAGCATCTCTTAACCTCTAAACCTCACTGTTTAAAAATTATAATGTTTTCTTTATTAAATTCAATGTTTACAGGGATTTACAAAGTGTTTTTGTAAGTTTGAATTTTAATAAAGAGATTGAAATATTTTTTTGGTAATGGTAACGGACAGTCATAAAAAATAATATTGGTTTTTATTTGAATTTTTGTCGTTTAAATCTTTTGTAAATTTCTATCCATTGTGTTATTGAAAAACGAATGAATCAAATTTCATAGATTGTAAACAATTGATGTTAGACAATATCCGAGAAAAACTCTAGAATGCAATTTAATCATTTATTATAAAATTTACTCGTTTTTTTGCTTAAGATTGTTTATATTTGCACGCAATTAAACTCCAACTACAATTGCAATGATCGCACACAACTCTAAGATTATCGGTGAAGGATTAACTTACGATGATGTTCTATTAGTTCCTAACTACTCAAATGTGCTTCCTCGCGAAGTGAGTATTCAATCAAAATTTTCAAGAAATATAACGCTTAATGTTCCAATTGTATCTGCTGCTATGGATACTGTTACCGAAAGTGCAATGGCAATTGCTATGGCGCAAGAAGGAGGAATTGGTGTTTTGCATAAAAATATGACTATCGAGCAACAAGCTGCGAAAGTTAGAAAAGTAAAACGTGCGGAGTCTGGAATGATTATCGATCCAGTTACTTTGCCATTGACTTCTACTGTTGCTGATGCTAAAAATGCGATGAAAGAATTCGGTATTGGAGGTATTCCAATTGTCGATGAAAATAAAAAACTGAAAGGTATTGTTACGAATAGAGATTTACGTTTCGAAAAAAATAATGCCAGACCTATCGTTGAGGTAATGACCAGTGAAAACTTGGTAACAGTTGCCGAAGGTACTTCTTTGGAACAAGCCGAAGTTGTTTTGCAAGGGTATAAAATCGAGAAACTTCCAGTAGTAAATGCTGATTATAAATTAGTTGGTTTAATTACGTTTAGAGACATTACTAAATTGACTCAAAAACCAAATGCAAACAAAGACAAATACGGACGTTTACGTGTTGCGGCTGCATTAGGTGTTACTGCAGATGCTGTTGAAAGAGCTACAGCTTTGGTTAATGCCGGAGTAGACGCAGTTATAATCGATACCGCTCACGGACATACAAAAGGAGTTGTAGATGTACTAAAATTAGTTAAGGCTAAATTCCCTGACTTAGACGTTATTGTTGGTAATATTGCCACTGCTGAAGCAGCCAAATATCTTGTTGAAAATGGCGCTGATGGGGTAAAAGTAGGTATTGGGCCAGGTTCTATTTGCACGACTCGTATTGTTGCGGGTGTTGGTTTTCCACAATTTTCTGCAGTACTTGAAGTAGCAGCAGCGATTAAAGGTACTGGAGTTCCCGTAATTGCTGATGGTGGAATTCGTTACACAGGAGATATCCCTAAAGCGATTGCTGCGGGTGCTGATTGTGTGATGTTAGGTTCATTACTGGCAGGTACCATGGAATCTCCTGGTGAAACTATCATTTTTGAAGGAAGAAAATTCAAGTCATACCGCGGAATGGGTTCTGTTGAAGCGATGCAAGAAGGTTCAAAAGACCGTTATTTCCAAGATGTGGAAGATGATGTAAAAAAACTGGTTCCGGAAGGAATTGTAGGTCGTGTTCCTTACAAAGGTGAATTAAACGAAAGCATGCAACAATTCATTGGTGGTCTTCGTGCCGGAATGGGATATTGTGGTTCAAAAGATATTCCAACGTTACAGGAAACAGGGCGTTTTGTTCGTATTACTGCAAGCGGAATCAACGAAAGTCATCCTCATAATGTAACGATTACGAAAGAAGCTCCGAATTATTCTAGATAATTTATCGCTTAAAATCATAAAAAAAAGGCATAATTAATTCCGTTTTAGGGTATTAATTATGCTTTTTTTATTGCTGTAAACTGTATTACTCCGGCAATTCAGATGAGTCAGACAAGTCAGCCAGATTGTTTTTCAAATGTTGACTGTCCCAACTGTGATTGGTTGCAGCAACTTGGGAATAAATATCACTCTTTAATAACTGTTCCTGTAATTCAATTTCTTCCTTAATGGTAATCAGATATGCCATTTTATCGTGGCGTTTTTCAGCCAGTTTACGCGTGGTAATTTCATCGTATTTTATAAATTGCTGTCCTTGTCTGGTTGCCGTATATTTTCGAAGTCCTAATGCTACCAATGCATCAACACCCATATTTACAGCGCTGTATAAAGTTTCCCTGTAAATATGTTCCACTTTATGATCGATTAATTCATAGGCATCATTTCGGTTACGAGCACGTGTTAAGATTTTTAAATTTGGGAAATGTTTTTTTAAGGTTTCAATTACTTGAAGATTTACTGTTGGATTATCTATGGCAGCAATAAAAATTTTCGCATTCTCACAACCCGCAGCTTTTAATAACTCTAATCGGGTTGCATCCCCATAATAGACCTTGAAACCCATTTTTCGTAATAAATCGATCCGGTCTGAATCATAATCCAGAATAGTTGATTTTATTTGGTTAGCTCTCAATAAACGACCAACCGTACTTCCAAAATGCCCAAAACCAGCAATAATAACGGGATTATCCTCGTCAATATAATCATTATCTTTTTTTATTTCTTTTTCTTGAATTCGGGTATTAGGATAAATTATTCGTTCATTTATTAGGAGCAGAAAAGGTGTTGCAACCATACTCATGGCAATAACAGCCATAATTTGATTGGCTAAAATATTGGGAACAATATTCAATTGCATGCAGAAACTCATGATTACAAAACCAAATTCTCCCGCTTGGCTCAAACCGAAAGCGAATAATAGATTTTGATCTATTTTATTTTTATGAAATCTGCTGATTACAAATAAAACTACGAATTTCACCAGAGTTAGGATGGCTCCAAAAACAAAAATGAAAAAAGGATTCTCAATAATTAATTGGAAGTTTATTGATGCACCAACACCCAGAAAAAACAGCCCCAAAAGCAATCCTTTAAATGGTGCAATATCGCCTTCTAATTCATGACGAAATTCGGAGTTTGCCAATACGACTCCAGCCATAAAAGCACCAAGTGCAGGACTTAATCCAATTAATTGCATTAAATAGGAAACACCGACAACCAATAATAATGCTGAGGCAGTGAACAATTCCTGTAACCGAGTTTTTGCAATAATATGCAATAATGGAACAAATACAAAACGACCGGCAAAATAGATTGTCGAAATAATTCCAATGACGATTACCGTTTGTAACCAGCTCGCATAGCCTGTAATTAATGATTGCGGTGCGTCATTTGTTGCTTCAAGATTTACCGTTGACAAAAGAGGTAAAAAAGCTAAAATTGGGATTACTGCAATATCCTGAAAAAGTAAAACTGCAAATGAGGAACGTCCAACAGAAGTGTTTGATAATCCTTTTTCTTTTAAAGTTTGTAAGACAATAGCAGTGGAAGATAATGCCAGTGCCAGCGAAATCGCCAACGTAGTTTCCCATTTCCAGTCCATAAAAAATAGACATCCGATGAATAGAATAAGAGTGGTTCCGATCAATTGTGCAGCACCCATTCCCAGAATGAATTTTCGCATTTTCCAAAACTTGTTTGGCTCTAATTCTAAACCAATCAAAAACAACATCATTACGACGCCAAATTCAGCAAAATGCATAATATCCTGACCTTCCTGACCAATAAAACCAAGAATATAAGGTCCAATAATGATTCCGGCTAATAAATAGCCTAAAATGGAACTCAGCCCAAATTTTTTAGCAATAGGCACACAAATTACGGCTGCTGTTAAATAAATAATTGCCTGAAGTAAAAAATTTGTATCCATGTTATGTTTGTATTGTAGCAAACCATTCATTCAAATAATGGTGTTGCAAAATTTGATCCGTATCTAAAGTATTACTTTCTAAATAGTCAAGAAAATAGCCATAAATCAAACCATTTTTTTCATAATCTTCTTTGGTCATATTATGAGTTCCATGCACTACAAAAGGAGGTAAATAAATCATATTACACACTTTTGCAGTTTGGTTAAACGGTTCCAATAATTCAAGAATACTATAGCGATCACTACCTGTTTCACAATAATTTTCCTTGTCACCGCCAGTTGTAATTACCTGAAAAATAATTTTATCCTGTAAGGCTTTACCCTTTTTTCCATAAGCCCAGTTATGTTCCAGAACCATGTCAATCCATTGTTTCATCAATGGCGGGCAACTGTACCAATACATGGGATGGTGCCAAATGATAATATCATGCTGACTTAACAAATCTTGTTCGCGTTTTACATCAATATCAAAATCCGGATACTCTTCATACAAATCATGAAAAGTAATGTTTTCTGAATCGGGAATATTTTGCACCAAAGCTTTATTCGCATGTGATTTCTCGAATAAGGGATGGGAAAATAGGATTAAGATTTTATTTTTTGGCATAAATTTATTGTAACAATTTAAAAGGATTATCGTGTTGATTTACAATGTTCTTTACATAAAGAAAACAGCTCTAAGGTATAAAATATTGCTTAATTTTAATGATTTACTATCGTTCAAATACTATTTTAACAATAAACAGAAAATCGCGTCTGAACAAAATCTAAAGTTTTGCTCAGACGCGATGTATTTAAAATGTCTATTTTGGATTGCACTAATTCAACCAAAATAGAATTGTAAAAAATAAATTTTCTTGTTTAATTTTTAGAAAGATTCGCCAACAGTTTTTTGCTGCCCACAATCCAAAGAATATCATTTTTTTCTAAAATCAATTTTGATTCTGGATTGAGAATTCTTTTTCCTCTTCTTTCCAAACCAACAATCAAGCCACGTGTTTTTTCACGTAATTCAGAATCACGTATGCTTTTTCCAATAAATACTTCGTTTATCAGTTCTAACTGTTGCAAAACAATATCAGATTCAGTTACCAATGGTGAGACATCAATCTCATGCTGGTCCAAATATTTTTTAAATGCTGCCACTTGGGTATCAGTACCAATCACGCAAATTTCATCTCCGGGAAACAATCTTTCGTTTCTGCTAGGAATATTAATCGTGATTTCTCCACGCTTGATGAAAGCGATATTAATTCCTAATTGCTCGCGAATGCTTAATTTTTCTAATGTTTTTCCGGCAATATTCGAGGTTGGAGCAATTTCAAAAGTGGTCATGTGGCCATCCCAGGGTGTTAAATCACTACGACTTCTTACCGCTTTTTTAAGTTCTCGGGCATTTAAATTTTTCAAAAAATGGTCTTCAATTTTGTGATATTGCGCATTTAATTTTTTTGGAAAAACAAAATACACGACAACGGCAACAATCAGCATTATAAAAGCGATTCCGGGAGAGAAAAAGATATTTAATAAAAAACCGATGTAAAAAAGGGTCAATACCATTCGCATTAAAATCATCATCAGTATTGGTCCGCGATATTTACGTTCCTCTCTCAAAATGGCTACTTCTTTTACCGCGACGCGACGCAAGGATAGCGCCCATAAAAAAGGAGATAGAATTACGATTGTAATTAATGCCGCAAATATGTTTCCAAACTGAGATCCTTGAACTAAAGGCAGAATGAATTTAGAGGAAAGTAAAATAACAGCCACTATAATTACGGAATGGATAATTACCTGCGTCAGAAACGCCCGCACGACTATTTGCCAGTTGCTTACTAATTTTATGGATTGGGCATTGGCACTATAGCGTTCAATTTTTTTAATCCATTTTCGAGGCAATTTTTTTTCCAGATATTCCGAAAATGGAGTGGCGAATTTCACCATAAAAGGAGTCGTAAAAGTGGTCACTGCTGATACAGCCACTACAATTGGATAGAGAAAATCACTGGTTACATTCAATGTCATTCCCAGTGTTGCAATAATAAAGGAAAATTCCCCAATTTGCGATAAGCTCATTCCGGTCTGCACCGATTGTTTCAGAGGTTGTCCTGAAAGTAAAGCACCAATTGTTGAACTTATGGATTGTCCTATAATCACTGCGAATGTCAAAATAGCGACAGGCAAGGCATATTCGGTCAATGTATCGGGATTAATTAACATCCCAACGGATACAAAGAAAACCGCACCAAAAAGGTCTTTAACAGGTTTTACCAAATGCTCGATGTGTTCCGCCTGAGTAGTTTCGGCAATGATGGAACCCATGATAAAAGCGCCTAATGCAGGAGAAAAACCAACATTGGCAGCAAGAATAACCATCATTAAGCACAAAGCAAGTGAGATGATTAGCAGCATTTCATCAGTTAATATGTTTTTGGCTTTTTTAAGTAAAGTCGGGATAAAAAAGATACCTCCAACAAACCATATGGTCAAGAAAAAGATCAGTTTAAAAACGGATAATAACAGTTCACCACCTGAAAACTGTTGACTCACTGCAATTGTAGAAAGCAATACCATCATCAAAATGGCAACTATATCTTGAACAATGAGCGAACCGATAACTATTCCCGCAAATTTTTGGGTTTTTACCCCGAGTTCATCAAACGTTTTCAGAATAATAGTGGTGGATGAAATCGAAAGTATAACGCCTAAAAAGATACTGTCCATCGGTTTCCAACCAATCCATTGGCCCACTAAATACCCGATGGCAACCATTGAAATAATTTGTGTTACAGCAGTAATTGATGCAGTTCCACCCACTTTCATCAGTTTCTTAAAACTGAATTCGAGTCCCAAACTAAATAATAAAAAGATTACTCCGATCTCTGCCCAAACTTCTACGCTTTTAATATCTTTTACCGAAGGAAAAAAATCAAAATGATTTCCTGCCAAAAACCCGGCAATTAAATACCCCAGAACCAGCGGTTGTTTTATTTTTTTAAATAACAAAACTGCTACTGCAGCTGTCATAAGAATTAATCCTAAATCACTAATTAAAGGTTGTAAATGGTGCGATGCATTTGCTACTGTTTCTGCTGTATTCATAGGCGTTTACTTGTATGATAAGGTTTTTGTGTATATTGGTAAGATATGAAAAAACTTTAATTTTTAAAGTGTAATTCTAGCTAAATACTGCTTTTTATGATTTTTTTTAGCAATAAAAATCCCGTTGAAAAGAATTTAATGTTCTTTTTTCAACGGGATTTTATAAAATCGAATAATTTCTTAAAATTTATATTCCTAAGAAATTGCTAGGAGTGATTTGCATTAATTCTGCTTTAATTTCATCCGAAACTTCTAAGGTAGCTATGAAACCGTGAATCGCTTTTTTATCAATCGCTTCATTGGTTCTGGTCAATCCTTTCAACGCTTCATACGGATTAGGATATCCTTCACGACGTAAGATTGTTTGAATCGCTTCCGCAACAACGGCCCAGTTTTTCTCTAAATCTTCGTGGAATTTTGGTTCGTTCAATAACAATTTGTTTAATCCTTTCAAAGTAGCTTCAAAAGCGATTAATGTGTGTCCCATTGGTACACCAATATTTCTCAAAACCGTACTGTCGGTCAAATCACGTTGTAATCTTGACAATGGTAATTTAGCAGATAAATGTTCGAAAATCGCATTGGCTATTCCTAAATTTCCTTCTGAATTTTCAAAATCAATTGGGTTCACTTTGTGTGGCATAGCCGAAGAACCTATTTCTCCTGCTTTGATTTTTTGTTTGAAATATTCCATCGAAACGTATGTCCAGATATCTCGGTCTAAATCAATGATGATGGTATTTATTCTTTTCAAAGCATCAAAAAATGCTGCGAAATGATCGTAATGTTCAATTTGTGTAGTAGGGAAGGAGTGGTGTAAACCAAGATTTTCCTCCACAAATTTTCCTCCGAATTTTCTCCAATCAATTTGAGGATATGCCACATGATGCGCATTGTAATTTCCGGTTGCACCACCAAATTTAGCCGCAAAAGGAACATTAAACAACAAACGCATTTGCTCTTCTAAACGTTCTACAAAAACACTAATTTCTTTACCCAAACGGGTTGGAGAAGCCGGTTGCCCGTGCGTACGGGCAAGCATTGGAATATCGCGCCATTCAACGCTTAAATCTTTCAGTTTTGAAGTTAAAGTAATCAAAGAAGGCATATATACTTTCTCAAAAGCTTCTTTTGTAGAAAGCGGAATCGCCGTGTTATTAATATCTTGAGAAGTCAGTCCAAAGTGGATAAACTCTTTATATTCAGATAATCCTAATTTTTCAAAAGCATCTTTGATGAAGTATTCCACCGCTTTTACATCGTGGTTGGTGACTTTCTCCGTTTCTTTAATCCAAAGGGCATCTTCAGTAGAGAAATTTTTATAGATGTTGCGTAAGCTTTCGAATAAATTTGGGTTTACGGTTGCAAGTTGTGGCAAAGGCACTTCGCACAAAGCAATGAAATATTCAATTTCAACCAATACGCGGTATTTGATTAAAGCTTCTTCAGAGAAAAATGGAGCCAGCGAAATAGTCTTGTTTCTATATCTTCCGTCGATTGGCGATATAGCATTCAATTCGTTTAAAGTAGTCATTGTTTTGTTGTTTGTTCGAAAGGCACAAAAATAGTTATAAGTTACAAGTTATGGGGTATAAGTTTAGATTTTTTGCGGGAATTCTTTATTGAAACTAAAATTTTTCATTGCCATTGCGATTGATTTTGTTATTGATTGAGTAGCCTTTCTTTCAAAAAAGCAACTCCTTCCGTGGCACGCATAGGAATTACTTCCAATGGATTTCGAAGATTTGGAATTTTTATGGGTTTTGGATCAATATAAAAAATAGGCGTTTCCCGGGTTGTGAAATCAATTAATCCAGCCGCGGGATACACTTGTAATGATGTCCCGATAACAGCAAAATAATCGGCACTTTGAGTTAGTGTTATCGCTTCATCAAGCGCTGGAACTTCCTCGGCAAACCAAACAATATGTGGGCGCAATTGGTTTTTGTTTTCATCGAAATCGCCAAAATTCAAATCATCCTGCCAATCCAGAATGTAATTTGGGTTTTTGGTACTTCTCACTTTCAATAATTCGCCGTGCAAATGCAACACATTCGTGCTTCCGGCGCGTTCGTGTAAATCATCCACATTTTGTGTGATAATGTACACCTCAAATTTATTCTCTAATTCAGCCAGAATTTGATGACCCAAATTAGGTTGTACTTCTTTGAGTTGTTTTCGTCTTTGATTATAAAAATCCAGCACCAAAGCCGGGTTTTTATGCCAACCTTCGGGAGTTGCAACATCCATAACGTTATAACCTTCCCAAAGTCCGTCACTATCCCGAAAAGTTTTTATACCACTTTCGGCACTTATTCCTGCTCCTGTCAAAACCACCAATTTCTTTTTCATTTGTAAAATGCATTTGTAATGTGAATCAGCTTGAATAGCTGTTTGGCTGTGCCGTTAGGCACTAAATATTGGTAGTAATTAGGGTCAAAATTTATTAGCGTGCCGTAGGTATGCGACAAAACTATAAATGTTGCGTACCTACGGCACGCTAAATCCGTTTCACTTCTTGTTTTCTACCAATATTTAGTGCCTAACGGCACATTTCAATCCTTGATTCGAATTAGTATATAAAGCTAGTCTTTTTTAGTATTTTTGCCAAAAAAATAACCCGCAATGATTGATATCGATTACCTTAATTTTCTTGAAAATATCTTAACGGATAACCGCAAAGAAAAATTTCTGAAAGTATTGGAAAACAGAACCAAGCATTTTACGATTGCTGTTGAGGATATTTTTCAAATGCACAATACGAGCGCGGTAATGCGCAGTTGTGAGATTTTTGGAATTCAGGAGTTGAATGTTATCGAGCAGCGTTACGGAAAAAGTATCGACAAAGAAATTGCAATGGGCGCCCAAAAATGGGTTGACATTAATACATTCGACAGTATTACTAATTGTGTGGACACGTTAAAAAATAAAGGTTACCAAATCATTGCTACCACGCCACATTCAACTGATTGTTTGATGGAAGATTTTGACATTTCGAAACCAAGTGCCTTATTTTTTGGAACAGAAAGAGATGGGTTGTCGGAAGAAATTTTGCAACGCGCCGACGGTTTTCTAAAAATTCCGATGGTTGGTTTTACCGAAAGTTTGAATATTTCGGTTTCGGCGGCGATAATCATTCAAAACTTGACGAATCGATTGCGCAATTCAAACATTGATTGGCATTTATCCGAAAATGAAATTTTAGAAAAGCGTTTGGCTTGGGCCAAAAATTCCATAAAAGACATCAAACGAATTGAAGAACGGTATTTTGAGGAAAACCCAAGGTAGTGTAAACGAACGCTAAAACTAGATTTTAACGGTTTGCTGAGTCATTGCGAGGAACGAAGCAATCACATCCAGTATTTCGACAAAGTAAGGGACAAGTTTGCGGAAGTATATAGTTTTTAGTTTAAGAAACCGCGTTACAAACGCTACGATGGTGTTCCAAATTAAAATGGGTACTCGTTGCAAACGAGCACCAGAGTGGGGGTATTTTGAGGAGAATTAAAACTTTATTTCACTCACTAATTTTATATCTTTTAAGTCACTCGGATTCAATTCATATCTGTAAACACCACTATTTCCTATTGCAAACAAAGTATTGTTTCTAATAATTAAATCAAAACAGTTTTTGTCAATAGAATTTATTAATATGGGTTCAACTGGATTTTGAATGTTGAATATTTTTATTACATCATCGCAAACTAATAGATAATCCGAAGTGAAAAAACTGATACCCTTTGGTTGAGTAAGTGTTCTGCTATGAATTAATTTTGGATTAGTAAGGTCTTTTGTGTCATAAACTTGTAAAACATTTATGTTGTTTCCGCAAGTTGTGTTGGAGTTTAGTGTTACATAGGAATGTGTACTATTGGCAATTACAGGGTCGCAAGCGGTAAAATGTTGTACACTTGATAATTTTGTTGGGTTTTCTGGATTTGTAATAGAATAGATAAACATTCCGTTTCTAGATCCAATAAAAAGATTGTCTCCATAAGAAAATAATGTTTCAATGTTAAAGCCAATTGGAACTTCATTCACTTTTACTGGTTTTTCATTGTTTATCAACGAGAAAACATTCAATTTCATTTGGTCTACACAATACAAATAATTTCCTTTTATGGCAAAAACGGCTAGTGAACCGCCTTGTCCGACTGCTCCACTTTCTGAGGAATCATTATTCGTACAGCCAAGTAAAAACACGAGTGTAAATAAGTATATAATTTTTTTCATTTATTATTTAATTAAATTCCAATCGATTATTATTTGATTATCAGTTACATATCCATTCAAGCCGCTTGGAGCTTGCTTTTGAGGAAAAACACTTTTGTTTCTATTTGTCACTACAAATTGGTTAGTAGCCGAATTGTAGGTAGCCGTGACCAAATCTACTGCTTGATTGATGTAAATAGTATTGTTTCTGATTGCCAAATCAGTTGCGCCAGGTGCTTTTATAAAATGCAACCGAATTGGGTTTTTTGGATTTGAATAATCGTAAACATGGAATCCTTTATTTACATCGTTTACAAACATCAAATCATCTTTTATGTATATTTTACCAGATTTAGTTACGGGTTGCGAGTTTTGCAACGCTATAGAGTTCTCAAAAACACTTCGCTCTAAAATCACTGGTTTGTATTGCTGTTGATTTACAAGTTCTCCGCCATCAGTTGTTGGCCAACAAGAACTGAATAGGAATGAAATTAGCAGTAGAAGTATTATTTTTTTCATTTTCAATTGTTTTCATAAAGATAAAGAAAAAAGCTAAAGGTTGCGTTTGATGTGATTTTATTTTTACTTCTATTTCTTACGTTATTAGTTTCAAATAAAAATTCCCCAACTGTTTTTTTTACAATTGGGGAATTTTATTATTTAGGCAAAGCCTCAGTAATAGTATTCATTCACGATAACCCATTCTCCAGAAGAGTATATAGTTTTTAGTTTAAGAAACCGCGTTACAAACGCTACGATGGTGTTCCAAATTAAAATGGGTACTCGTTGCAAACGAGCACCAGAGTGGGGTTCATGCAAACATATCTTGTATTTTCTTTTGATTAAGTGCTTATCGGTGTAAACACGAATTCTTAAAATTGCGCAAAGTCAGAGACATTTGCGCAGCATTTACGAAAAATTTATGTATTTTCAGGGATACTTTGCGGAGCTGGGCTGTTGTGTGCTGTTTTTATTATATCACTAGTCGTTGCAATCATAAAAACCTTGTTTATACTTCCGCACTGCTTTTCGTCTTTTTTTCTTTATTATTCTCGCACCCTTTTTCGTATAGTAATATAATCCTGTGTCTCTGAATAAATAAGCAGTATAACATTTTTTTTCAGTCACTGTAATTTCAATCGGTCTTTCTCCAAAAGATGAAATGATTAAAACGTCACCAAGCTTTGCCTGTATAGTAAATTTCCCATCTAAATCTGTCTCTGTTTTCACGCTTGTACCTTTTACACAAACTTCTACATTTGCTGGGATTAAATTATCTTCAAAAACAAATCCTCTGATAAGTTTAGTATTATTATCTGCTTCCTGCCCAAAAGACAAAAGACAAAAAAGTAAAAACGATATGTAAAGAATTTGTTTCATTTATAAATTCTGTTTTTTAACTTCATCTAATATTTTATTTATATTTTGTTTCTCTCTATAAATAGATGTATCTATTTGTCCCGCTTCTTGAGTAATGCTTTTATTAACGACTTTGCTTTTTTCCCAATCCAAAACATAAAACCCCATTTTAGAAATTTTATTATTAATGTCTACTCTTTGATATTCTATATAAAATGGTTTCAAATTTTGAAAGTAAATAGTTGTAGAATAAGTAGATTCGCTATTTTGAAAATACTTGACTTGTGATATCTTATAAATTTCTTTCTTCTTTTTATAGACAGTTATTGTATTCTTATTAGATGAAGATGTTTTGGGGTCATATGTTTCTTTAAAACTTATACTTTTTAATGATTTAATCATATCAATTTCATTTACCAATTTGGCAATTTTATTAATTTGAGAATCATCATATAAAGAAACTTGCTTGTTATTTCCGTCATATAAAATATTATGAAATTCTCCATTAATTTTTACCAAAGCAACAAAGGATGAACTGTATTCGTCTGTAATTTTGGAATATAAAAACTCATAATCTTTGATTTGGTTTTCAGCCATACAAAACGCAACAATATCATTTTCATCATTTAGATTCGTTTGTTTCCAACTAAGCAAATAGCTATTACTGGTATAATCCGAATTATTTAAATCTTTATATTTTGCAACAATTAAATCCCCATATTCTATATTCTCTTTATCTCGTTCAAAAGTTCCATAACTTTTTATAAGATTAAAATCATTATTGTTTTTATAATAGTAAAACAAACCCAAGTCTTTATTTGGTTGAGAATTTCCCGAACAGTCTCCTCTATGAGTAATTTCTTCTAAGTAAAAACAAATATAATTTTCATCTATTATTTTATATTTTCCTTTACTAGTAGTAAAGCAGTCGTTTCCACACTCAGCACTATATCCGCTTAAGAAGGTTTGGTCTGTATTTAGTGAAATGTTATTACCGTAGTTCTCAAATCTGTCAGGATTTTGAGGAGATAAACCATATTCTTTTATTTTAGAATTAATTATTAAATGGTTAATTCTCCATTTACCTTGTAAAGTTGTTATAGCTGAATTATGAACTACGTTTTCAAAGCCAACATAATTTGATTGACTTTGCGAGTAACAATTACTTAATACAAATAGTAGTAATAAAAAAATATTTCTCATAACTGTTTTTAATTCATCCTATTTTAAGACGATGGTTTTTGTAAAATAGCATACAACTAGTATATAGGTCTGATAAACATCAGACTTTATCGATTTTCAAATATATAAATAAATCGCTGAAAATACTTATAAAAAGGAATCAGTGATTAATTCATGACAAAATCCCTAGCCCCGACAGCAGCGGAAAGCCTATGCCGGTTGAAAACCACTTTTTTCTGGTGGTGGCAGAGCGACCAAAGAAGCTCCTGTCAGCCAGCTAGAAAAAGAGTTTGAAACCAAATAGCTTGCAGCGTAGGGCGGGAATGGCTTCTGAAATGAATTCAGGATAAAAAAATCCCCAACTACTTTCGTAATTGGGGAATTTAATTTTAAGGAATCGAAACGGTTATTAGTTAACGATAACCCATAGACCTGAGGCGATTAAGCTTTCGGCTTTTTTGTATTTCATTTCTTGTGTTTGTCCGTTTGCCACGTTTTGAATTGTAACATTATCATTACGATTGATTTTTGGCATATCTCTCACGATAGTTTCGGTTACTTGTCGTTGTTGCGTTTCTCCCGCTTCACGATTGGCACTTTCACTATTTGGAATTTCGTCTTTACTTAATTTATAATCTTCTTGTTGACGAACTTCTTTCGCTTCTTGAATTTTTTGATTCTCTTGAGCCGGTAAATCACCTTTGAACAAGAATGAAATCACTTCTTTATTGACATTGTCAATCATTGCTCTAAACAAATTGAACGCTTCCAGTTTGTAAATAAGTAATGGATCTTTTTGTTCGTGAACCGCAAGTTGAACCGATTGTTTCAACTCATCCATTTTGCGTAAGTGTTTCTTCCAAGCTTCATCTACAATAGACAAAGTGATATTTTTTTCGAAATCAGCAACAAGTTGAGCACCCTCAGTTTCGTAGGCACGTTTCAAATCAGTAACCACATTCAAAGATTTGATTCCGTCTGTAAAAGGAACTACAATGCGTTCAAATTGGTTGTGCTTGTCTTCGTAAACACTTTTTATGATTGGGAATGCTTCTCTGGCACTTCTTTCCGTTTTCTCCGTATAATATTCCAGCGTAGCTTTGTATATTTTACCGGTTAATTCCATTTCAGTTAATTTCACAAACTCACTTTCTGTAACTGGTGAAGTAATAGAGAAATAACGAATTAATTCAAATTCAAAGTTCTTGAAATTATTTGTTGCTTTATTTTCGTCAACAATCAATTCACAAGTATCATAAAGCATGTTCGCAATATCTAATTTCAAACGCTCTCCAAACAAAGCATGACGACGACGTTTGTACACTACTTCACGTTGTGCATTCATTACATCATCATATTCCAATAAACGTTTACGAACACCAAAATTGTTTTCTTCTACTTTTTTCTGAGCACGTTCGATAGATTTAGTCATCATAGAATGCTGAATCACTTCACCTTCCTGCAATCCCATTCTGTCCATAACTTTAGCCACTCTTTCGGAACCAAACAAACGCATTAGGTTGTCTTCAAGAGAAACATAAAACTGAGAACTTCCAGGATCACCTTGACGTCCTGCACGACCACGTAACTGACGGTCAACACGACGGGAATCATGACGTTCCGTTCCTACAATTGCTAATCCACCAGCGGCTTTTACTTCGGCAGATAATTTAATATCGGTACCACGACCAGCCATGTTCGTTGCAATAGTTACCACACCAGGTTTTCCGGCTTCTTCAACAATTTGTGCTTCTTGTTTGTGCATTTTTGCATTCAAGACATTGTGTGCAACGCCTCTCATTTTCAACATTCGGCTTAATAATTCCGAAATCTCTACAGAAGTTGTACCAATAAGAACCGGTCTTCCTGCTTTAGATAATTCAGTTACGTCTTCGATAACGGCATTGAACTTTTCACGAGTGGTTTTATAAATAAAATCCTCTTTGTCTTTTCTTGCCATTCCTCTGTTCGTTGGAATTTCTACAACGTCTAACTTATATATTTGCCATAACTCACCCGCTTCAGTTACTGCGGTTCCAGTCATTCCTCCCAGTTTGTTGTACATTCTGAAGTAATTCTGTAACGTAACTGTTGCAAATGTTTGAGTTGCAGCTTCGATTTTTACATTTTCTTTGGCTTCAATCGCTTGGTGTAATCCGTCAGAATAACGACGACCATCCATGATACGACCTGTTTGTTCATCAACAATCATGATTTTGTTATCCATGATTACATATTCTACATCTTTTTCAAATAAAGCGTAGGCTTTTAAAAGTTGCGTCAAAGTGTGAATACGCTCACTTTTCACTCCAAAATCTTGAAACAATTGTTCTTTTTCTTCGGCTTCAGTGTCTTTATCTAATTTTTTCTTTTCGATAGCGGCAATTTCAGTTCCAATGTCCGGAAGTACAAAAAAGTCAGCATCAGTATCTCCGGAAAGGTATTTAATTCCGTTGTCTGTCAATTCAACTTGATTGTTTTTTTCTTCAATAACAAAATACAATGCCTCATCAATCTTGTGCATTTCTCTTTTGTTATCCTGCATGTATTGATTTTCTGTTTTCTGAAGCAATTGTTTAATTCCTTCTTCACTCAAAAACTTGATCAATGCTTTGTTTTTTGGTAACGCTCTGTAAGCTCTTAATAATTGGAATCCACCTTCTTTAGTATTTCCTTCTTTAATTAATTTTTTTGCTTCAGATAAGAAACCGTTAGCCAATTGTCTTTGTAAACTAACTAAGTTTTCAATTTTTGGTTTCATTTCCATGAATTCATGACGATCTCCTTGCGGAACCGGACCTGAAATAATCAATGGTGTTCTGGCATCATCAATTAAAACTGAATCTACCTCATCGACAATGGCGTAATTGTGTTTTCGTTGCACTAAATCTTCTGGCGAATGTGCCATGTTATCTCTTAAGTAGTCAAAACCAAATTCATTATTGGTTCCGTAAGTGATATCAGCATCGTAGGCTTTTTTTCTTCCTTCTGAACTTGGTTGGTAATTGTCAATACATTCAACAGTCATACCATGAAATTCGAATAATGGCGCTTTCCAAGTACTATCTCTTTTTGCCAAATAATCATTCACAGTTACTAAATGCACACCGTTTCCAGTTAAGGCATTTAAGTAAAGTGGTAAGGTTGCCACCAATGTTTTTCCTTCACCTGTTTGCATTTCGGCAATTTTACCTTCGTGCAAAACCATTCCGCCAATTAATTGTACGTCATAGTGAATCATGTCCCAAGTAATTTCTTTCCCTGCAGCATTCCAAGAATTTGCCCAAATTGAATTGTCACCATCTAAGGTAATGTAGCTTTTAGTAGCTGAAAGTTCACGGTCTTTTGCAGTTGCGGTTACAACTACTGCTGTGTTGTCTTTAAAACGTCTAGCTGTTTCTTTAACAACGGCAAAGGCTTCCGGAAGAATTTCCAACAACGTTTTTTCCGAAATATCGTAAGCTTCTTTTTCTAATGCGTCAATAGCGATATAAATATCTTCTCTTTTGTCAATGTCTTCAATGCTTTCCACTTCCAGTTTCAGCGCAGCAATTTTAGCATCTTTTTCAGCGCGTGCCTGTTTGATTTTATCCTTAAAAAAAGCAGTGCGTCCTCTAAGATCATCATTAGATAATGCCATCAGAGGAGTTTCAAAAGTTTTGATTTTGTTAAGATACGGCTGTAAAGCTTTCACATCTTTTTGGGATTTATCCCCAACAAAGACTTTAATAATACTATTTATAAAACTCATAATATGTTTTTATTTCTGGTTGTGTAATTCTGTAAATTTAAACAAAAAAAAAGCCTCTTTTGAGACTTTTTCTGGGTTTACTTTTTAATATTCATCCTCATTCCAAAGATAATCTTCGTCCGTAGGATAATCTGGCCAAATTTCTTCCATTGATTCATATATCTCGCCTTCATCCTCTATAGATTGAAGGTTTTCTACTACTTCTAATGGAGCTCCTGCTCTAATAGCGTAGTCAATAAGTTCGTCTTTGTTAGCAGGCCACGGTGCATCGCTTAAATAAGATGCTAATTCTAATGTCCAATACATGTGTTGTCGATTTAGTTTTGTGCAAAAATAAATTTTTTACTGAAAAAGACAAGTAAAAAACTATTTATTTTTAAAAAAAGTTAAGAACGTTTGATTTAGTGTCCAGTGTTCGGTATTTAGTGTTCCGCTTTTTACCGCAAACTTACAACTGTAAACTACCTACTATTTCCTCGGAATCCATTGAACTTCGGCAGCGTTCAAATCATGAGACAACTTCCGTGCCAACACAAAAAGGTAGTCAGAAAGTCGGTTTAAGTACTTGATTGCGATTTCAGCAACGGGCTCATTGTGGCTTAAATGGACGGCTAAGCGCTCTGCTCTGCGACAAACACAACGTGCAATATGACAATATGACACAGTAGTATGTCCGCCTGGAAGTACAAAATGAGTCATTGGCGGCAATGCTTCTTCCATGGCATCAATTTCATTTTCCAATAATTCAATATCAGATTCGATAATTCCCAGCTTTTTCAAACGAAGTTCTCCGTTTTTCATCACCTCTTTTTCAGGTGGCGTTGCTAATATGGCGCCAACAGTAAATAGGCGATCTTGAATTTCGATAAGGATTTCTTTGTAATGACTGTTCATTTCCTGATCGCGAATCAGACCAATATAAGAGTTCAATTCGTCAACGGTTCCGTAACTTTCAATTCGGGCATGGTCTTTTGGGACTCTGGTTCCGCCAAAAAGCGCGGTTGTTCCTTTATCTCCAGTCTTTGTATATACTTTCATTTTTTGTGATTTTAGATTTTAGAGTTCTGATTTTAGATTTATAATTGGAATCTGAAAATTAAATTCATAAACCTATAATTATTTTAGAAAAAAATCTAAAATCTAAACTCAGAAATCTACAATTATTTCGAAGTGTCGCTTTCGATAAGTCCGTCACGTAAACGAATGATTCTGTGTGCATAAGAGGCGATTTCTTCCTCGTGCGTTACCAGAATTACCGTGTTTCCATTATTATGGATGTCTCCAAAAAGTTTCATGATTTCCAATGACGTTTTACTGTCCAGATTCCCGGTAGGCTCATCGGCAAGAATGATGGACGGTTTGTTGACCAAAGCACGGGCAATTGCCACACGCTGGCGTTGTCCACCCGAAAGTTGGTTGGGTTGGTGATCCATTCTGTCGGCAAGATTTACTTGTTCCAATACTTCGGTAGCTCGTGCTTTTCTTTCCGATTTTGAAAACCCGGCATAAATCATGGGTAAAGCCACGTTGTCTAATGCCGTTGTTCTGGGTAAAAGGTTGAAAGTCTGGAAAACGAAACCTATTTCTTTATTTCGAATTTCGGCTAATTCATCATCTTTCATCTGGCTGACATCTTTTCCGTTCAGAATGTAACTTCCGGAAGTTGGTGTGTCTAAACAGCCTAATAAATTCATTAAAGTTGATTTTCCAGATCCTGAAGGGCCCATTAATGCTACATATTCTCCTTTATTTATTTCTAAATCAATGCCTTTAAGAACATAAACGATTTCATTTCCAAGTACAAAATCTCGTTTGATATTGGTTATTTTGATTAGCGGGTTTGCCATTAGAATATATGATTTTTGACCTTCGACTGTGCGTAGGGTGCTATTAAATTAGATTTTAAAAGTACAAAAGACTTTTGAATTATTAATAAGTAGTTGTTTTTTAAAATTTGTTACATTTTGAGCTTCAATTTTAAATAGGAACTAACTTTTTTAAAATCAAATACTTGTGATTTTGGCTTATTTCTTTTAAAACGCAATTTTTAATACATAGAATCAGCCGTAATTATTTATACTATTTCAAGGTTAGTTTATATAATTCACGCTTTATTTCTCTTTATTTCATAATTATATGTAATATTTATAAGATTTTTGGATTATAACTGAGAATCGAATAATATTACTTAGATTTACATAATAATATTAATCAAATTCAAGAAATTATGGAAAGTAAAAAGTTATTGTTAGGTGTAGCGGTAATCGCTTTGGGATTTACCTCTTGTAAAGATGAAAAAGCGGAACAAGCAGAGAAAACAGTCGATAGCTATGTTATGTACGTAGATTCAGTCGGTAATGTTGCTGCAGAAGATGCTCAAGGGAATTGGCAAGGAATTGAAGCTACTTATGAATTGAAAAGCGGAGAAGCTGAAGCTGCAATAGCAAACATGAAAGATAATGCAGCAGCGCAAGAGCGTCTTGATGCAAGTAGAGCCAAATATGAAGCGTTGAAAGCTAAATATGAAGCTTTAAAAGAACCAGAGCAACCAACTCCCGATGTAACAGTAAGCTCAAAACAGCAACTAAGAAATGCTTTGTTTGGTGAAGGGAAAATAGGGGATGACATGAGTTTTAGCTGGGTTAACAAAGACAATATACACAGTGTTTACCAACAATTCATCCATACTGCTGAAAATAATAAAGACAGTTATTCACGTGAAGATTGGGATGAAATCAAATTAATGTACGAAGCGCTTGACAGTAGAAAAAATACAGTTGAAAAAGAAGGGCTTTCGTCTGAAGATAACAGAAAAATTGCAGGATTAAAATTCAAATTTGCACCTATGTTAAAAGTGAACAGAATGGGAGCAAAATCAGGAGAAATGAAAAGAGCTAAAGAATAAGGAATAATTAATTCAATGTTAGAGATGACAGTCAGCAATGGCTGTCATTTTTTTTGCGTTAAATTCGAATCACAAAATGCTCTTTTGGTTGCTCTCTTCTAAAAAACACCAATCCACATTGAAAGGTATCAATGGTTACAGTCACTTTAGGATGTTTTTTTATGATTTCCCACGCTTCTTCCATTTCTGGCGACCAATGAATGTCATCAAATATCCAAACGGTTTCGTTAGTAATCGTAGGAAGTAATAATTCGAAATAGTCTAGCGTTGCTTGTTTTTGGTGATTTCCGTCAAAATAAATTAGGTTTTGGGTTTTAGGTTTTGGGTTACTCAAATAAGCGTTGAATTCTGTTACTACTGAAGTTATATTGGTTAATCCAAATTGTTTAAATTGGTTTTGAGCTTGTTTTGCCGTTTCAGGGCAGCCTTCAAGTGTTGTGATTTTTGTTTTTGTCCCGACATTTCGGGATCCTAAAGAAAGCGCAGCAGTCGCCAATCCTAACGAAGTTCCGATTTCTAAAATAGATTGCTTCGCCTGTTCGCTATCGCTCGGGTCCGGCTGAAAATATTTGGTGATTCTAAATAATAATTCGGCTCGCTTTGAAGTAATTCCAGCTGTTTTTGCAATCCTGGAAATGACTCTTGTATTGGATTTGAAAACTTTCGAACCCGCTCCAAAATCGGTGACTTCAATGGTATTGTTATTTGCTAAAAGTGAATTTCGATACTTTTTTAAAATAGCGTATTCTGGTTTTGACTTTTTGTCATAGAAACATTTCGTCAGTAAACTAAATACAAACGGAGAATGTACAGCATGCTCATTTTTGGAGTGCCAAAGGAATTTTAGATAGGATTTTATTTGGAATAACATAGCCACATTTACAAAGTAGGCGCGAAGATACTAAGATATTAGTTGAAAGTCAAAAGATGCAATGACATCATCTTCACGCTTGGACTTTCGACTTTATGACTTTGAAACTTTACGACTTTAAAAAGTCTATATTTGCGCCCTTGGAATTTATACCAAGAATATACCCATTTTTTTACGATGATGATTGAACAAATAGAACATAAAAGCGCCATAAGCTCGGAAGAAATTGACCGATGCATCGCTATTTTGGCACAATTAAATACCGATACCGACCAAATATTTGATATTCCAAAAGAGCAACGAACGGCCTTAATCAAAGCGGCTGGAATGTTTTCCAGACCAGATCGTGACGAGCTTTCCCGTAGAAAAAAAGACGGAAAAGTGGCTGCCAAACGCAAAATGGAAAAGCGGGACCGAACCGCCCGAAAGGAAACCGGAATTCGGCATGCGCGTGAAGCGAGTGTTTTTGTGGCACCCAAATTATTGGCTTCACATGATCTCGCTCACAAAGAGCAATTGGAACTGGAAACTCCACGAAATTGTTACGTTTGTAAAACCGAGTTTACTAAAATGCATCACTTTTATGATACGATGTGTACGGATTGTGGTGATTTTAATTATGCCAAACGTTTTCAAACTGCTGACGTAAACGGACAAGTGGCCGTTATTACAGGTTCTCGTCTTAAAATTGGGTACCACATTACGTTGATGTTGTTGCGTGGTGGAGCAACCGTTATTGCAACGACTCGTTTTCCGGTGGATTCGGCATTGCGTTTTTCTAAGGAAGCTGATTTTATGGATTGGGGACATCGCTTGAAAATTCACGGATTGGATTTACGACATATTCCCAGTGTGGAGATTTTTTGCAATTTCATTGAGCAAAAATACGAACGTTTGGATATTTTAATCAATAATGCGGCGCAAACCGTGAGACGTCCCGCCGGATTCTATACCCATTTAATGGAAAACGAAGAACGCCTGATAGCATCTTTGCCGCAACAAGCACAGGAATTATTACTGGATCATACCAATTGTTTGGATGAATTAAAAGTATTGACAGCAGGCACTTCCTCAAATCAAAATATGCCGGTGACTTGGCACGGACCAGAACCCGGAATTGGGTTGCGGGCTTCCGCCAAATTATCCCAGATTCCGTATTCTTTTGATAATGCGCTGGTGGCGAATGAAGTTTTTCCGGAAGGAGAACTCGATGCCGATTTACAGCAAGTAGATTTGAGAAAAACCAACAGCTGGCGTTTGCGATTGGGGCAAATAGAAACCACTGAAATGATAGAAGTGCAGTTGGTGAATTCCGTAGCGCCTTTTGTGTTGTGTAACCGCCTTTCGGAAGTCATGAAGAAAGACAACACCGGAAAAAAGCATATCATCAATGTGTCGGCAATGGAAGGAAAGTTTCATCGCTTTTTCAAGGAAGACCGTCATCCGCATACCAATATGGCCAAAGCCGCTTTGAATATGCTGACGCACACGTCTTCGGGAACTTTGGCAAAAGACGGAATTTTTATGAATGCGGTTGACACTGGTTGGGTAACCGACGAAGATCCTGCGGAATTAGCCAAAAGAAAACAAGAAGAAGAAGATTTTCAACCGCCATTAGACATTGTTGATGGAGCAGCACGGGTTATGGATCCGTTGTTTGATGGTATTAATACAGGAAAACACTGGTGTGGGAAATTCTTGAAAGATTACAATCCGATTCCTTGGTAAAATCTTCGGATTTATAAAATCATTCAACTGTCAGTTCGAGCGCAGTCGAGAACCAATGTTGTATCTCGACTGCGCTCGATGTGGCAAAAAAGAGTTGTCTATTATAGTATTATCTATATCATAAAAACCACAACAGCATTTAATTTTGTTGTGGTTTTTTGTTGTTCCACTTTATGTACGGTTTACAAATCCGCAATCAAGGTTTACTGTTTACGATCCGGCTAACGGTGTCCCGAAGAGACCGACTGCAAGTTCTATCCAAATGAGGAGAAGCGCTGTCAGAATAACTGTACAGAGAATGATTCGATGATTGGTTTTTTTTACCTTTCTCATTACAAGCTCACAGATAAGACCAGTACCGAGCAATAGGACACCAGCGACCACAAAATCGGCTAGGTTCCAGTTTACTTCATTTGTGAATTGCATTGCTATTAATGGGATGAGCAGTAAAAAAACTACTGTGAGCACAATGCCAATACCTCTTTTGTTTTCCATAATCATAATTTTCAGTTTTATATATTAATTTGGTCGTACTAATCCGAAAGTGCAGCCTTCAATATTCAATATGGTTCATTTTCAGGGTTTTGTTTTACAAATGTACGCAACTTTGAAATACAAAGTGCTTTCTATTTGAAAAATATTTTGATCGCATATAATTATTTATTGAAAAAAATAGATTGTTAGAAAAATCTGGGGTTGTAATGCTATTTACTTGGTAAATCCTACTTAGCTGATAAATAAAAAACCACAACAGAATTAGATTCTGTTGTGGTTTTTTGTTTTATTATTTTGTTGCTCATTGTTATGGGCGCAAAGTCAGAGACATTTGCGCAGCTTAACCTAGAACTATTGTATACTTCGAAGAGGGGGGCACGGAAAAAATTACAGAGCTATCAAAACGTTGGTATATCCGAGCAATCGGGGTTAGATTTTGTTGTGGCTTTTTTATTATTTGTGGCTCATTGTTGTGGGCACGGAAAAGATTTCCGGGTAATCGGGTTATGGTTCCGTTATTTTTTGCTAGATATTTTGTGACGTTTTACTTTTATAATTTTGTAAGCATTCAAATTTCTCACTTATTGCATGTCATAATATTCTTATTATAGTATTTTTACAAAAAAAAATAATGAGAATTACAAAAGTTGACATTCCTGAAATTAATAACGGAGTAAACTCTAAAGACTATGGACTTTGTCCAATTAGGATGGATAAACTATCAAATGTTGTTTTAATAGCAGGTAAAAATGGAGCTGGAAAGACCAGAATAATAACTAAAATATTCGAAGTACTAAAAAACAAACCTATAAGTACAGTTGTGAAAAATGCCCCTTTGCAAATTAAGCAATATGAAAAGAATTTAGATGTTCATCGAAAGCGTATCCAAACAATTGAACAATCATTGATCGACAATACAGATATGCATCAAGTTGGCAACTTAACGTCTGAACTTGAAGATCAAAAGAAATATTCAGAGAATAATCTAAAATTAATAGCTGAGCAACAAGCTCTCCTGGATTGGAAACAGATTGAAACATCTGAAATGGCGAATCAATATTCTTCTGTATATTTTGTACCAAAAACATTAATATTACAAGATAACAATAATATACCTAAGAATCAGCTTCTACAATTTGCAGCCAATATTAGCGCCGTTGGAATAAACCATTTACATAATGGAGTTTTTGCAAAGATTCAAGTTGTTCAAGACCGTTGGTTTAATGCTACTCATCCCAATACCAGTATTTCACAAGATGAAAAATTGGTCGCAATTAGCGAGTATGAAAAATTGAAAGGTTTAATTAAAACTTTTTTAAGCACTAATTTAAATCGAGATTTAAATGGAGAGCCTACATTATTTAATTTTCCTATTGGCAAATCTATGTTGTCAGATGGACAAATAATACTTCTTCAATTTTGTTTAGCTATTTTCAGTCAGGAAACCAGCATGAAGGATTTGATTTTAGTTTTGGATGAACCTGAGAATCATTTACACCCTTCTGTTATAATTGAGACAATTGAAAGGATTCAAGAGTGCGTTGCAAACGGGCAAATATGGATTGCTACTCATTCAATTCCTTTACTTGCACATTTTGATCCTGCACAAATTTGGTATGTAGAAAATAGTCAAATTGAACATGCGGGTAAAATTCCTGAAAAAGTTCTTCATAGTCTTCTAGGTGATGAGAGCGAGGTGTCTAAATTGCAAGACTTTATAAGTTTGCCTTCGCAATTTGCGACTAGCAGGTATGCATTCGAATGTTTATTTCAACCCTCAGTTGTGTCTACTAATTCAAATGACCCTCAATCTTTTCAAATAAGAGCTGATTTGTTAAAATTATCATCTAATAGAACATTAAGAATTTTAGATTATGGAGCTGGTAAAGGTAGATTAATATCTAATATAGTTGATCTCGACGAAAATACTCAGGAAAAATTAATTTCAAATATTGATTACATAGCGTATGATAAATTCTCAAATGATAAGGAGTTATGTGAAGCAAATTTGATTAAAGCCTTTGGTGCCTCTGATAAACGCTATTACAATGATATGGGTAAGTTACTAACGGATTTTGATAAGTGTAGTTTTGATATTGTCATTATGTGTAATGTACTTCACGAGATTGATCCTAAGGAGTGGTTAAAGCTTTTTCATGCTAATGGCACAATTTCTAATATACTAAATGAAAATGGAATTCTTCTCTTGGTTGAGGACCATCAAATTCCTGTTGGGGAAAAAGCTTATCAAAAAGGTTTTTTAGTTTTAGATACACCGCAAATTAAAGAGTTATTTAAAATAAAAGAAACGGATAAAGATTTTAGTTATACAGATCAGAAAGATGACGGAAGACTAAAAGCGCATAAAATACCAAAACGGTTACTTACACAAATCGATGCCGAGTCTAGATTGGAAGCAATAAAATCTATGAGTAGGGCTGCAAGAGAAAAAATATTAGAAATTCGAGATGCAGAAGTAAGTTATAAAAATGGAAAATTACACGGGTTTTGGACCCAACAGTTTGCTAATTCACAACTCAACATAGACGAGTTTGCGACAATATAACATGTTCTTTGTAACTCAAAGGTTTTGTTTTTCTCAAAAATATATAAATAAAAACGATACACATTATATGGAATTTTTCTTATAAATATAGAATCGTTTTTTTTCTAAACAACAACCCCAACATTTCCAGCGTTACCGGTAAAAAATGTTGGGGTTGTAAATAATATAAAAAGAGATTCTATCCTTCTATCTTCGCAGAAAGCTCAAACCAGCGTTCCTCTTTCTCTTCAATTTTATTGATGATGTTTTTCAATTCGTTAGCTTTCTTTTCAATGTCGCTTTCCCCAATTTTCCCGTCAGAGAATAATTGCTCGATAGTTGCTTTCTGAATTTCTAAATCCTTGATTTCTTTCTCGGTTTTCTGGAATTCTTTTTGCTCGTTGAACGTCAGGTTTCCAGTTGGATTGTTTTGTTTCCAATCTTTCTTTTCCGCTTTCTTTTCCTCTTTTTGAGCCACATCAGTACTGTCTTCGTAGGCTCTAAAATCAGAATAGTTCCCAGGAAAATCTTCGACCACACCATCACCTCTAAAAATGAATAAGTGATCTACAATTTTATCCATGAAATATCGGTCGTGCGAAACTACTAAAAGGCAACCCGGATAATCCAAAAGGAAGCTTTCCAAAACATTCAGCGTTACAATATCTAAATCGTTCGTAGGCTCATCCAGAATCAAGAAGTTCGGATTCTGAATCAAAACCGTACACAAGTACAAACGTTTCAATTCTCCACCACTCAATCGATCGACAAAATCATATTGTTTTTTAGCATCAAACAAGAAACGCTCTAGTAATTGCGAAGCCGAAATCAATTTTCCTTTCATCAACGGAATGAATTCTCCGTATTCCTTAATCACATCAATCACACGCTGACCCGGTTTTGGGTTGATTCCGCTTTGTGTATAATACCCTATTTTTATAGTATCGCCAACAATCACTTTTCCACCATCAAGCGGAATAGATCCTGTCAATAAATTCAAGAAAGTCGATTTTCCGGTTCCATTTTTTCCAATGATTCCAATGCGTTCACCACGTTGGAAATCAAAACTGAAATTATCCATGATGACATGATCCTTGAACTTTTTGGAGATTTTGTGAAGCTCGATAATCTTGCTTCCCATGCGTTCCATGTTAATTTCAAGTTCTACCTTATTTTCACGACGGCGACTTTGTGCTTTTTCCTTAATTTCATAAAAATCATCCTGACGCGATTTCGATTTTGTCGTTCTCGCTTTGGGCTGACGGCGCATCCATTCCAGTTCTTTCACAAAAAGATTCTGCGCTTTATCCACACTCGAATTCTCGGATGCGATGCGTTCCTCTTTTTTCTCTAAATAATACGAGTAATTTCCTTTGTATTGGTATAATTTTCCGTTGTCCAATTCGATGATTTCATTACAAACGCGCTCCAAAAAGAAACGGTCGTGCGTTACCATAAACAACGTAATATTTTCTTTGGCAAAATAACTTTCCAGCCATTCAATCATCTCTAAATCCAAGTGATTCGTAGGCTCATCCAGAATTAATAAGTCGGGACGATTAATCAAAATTATAGCCAGTGACAAACGCTTTTTCTGTCCACCAGAAAGATTTTTCACTTTAAGTTTGAAATTTTCCAACTTCAGTTTAAACAAAATTTGCTTGTACTGCGTTTCAAAATCCCACGCATTGTGCTGATCCATTCCGTCAAAAGCTTTTTGGTAGGCTTCTTCATCTTCGGGATTTTCTAATGCTTTTTCATACGCTTCAATCACTTTCAAAGTCTCGTTATCCGAAGCGAAAATGCTTTCTTCAATCGTCAGTTCTTCCTGCAAATTATTGTTTTGCGAAAGAAATGCCATTTTGATGCCTTTTCTCAAAACCACTTGTCCGGTATCAGATTCTTCAAGACCATTAATGATACTCATAATAGTCGTTTTTCCAGAACCGTTTTTGGCTATGAAGGCAATTTTTTGATCTTTATTAATTCCAAACGAGATGTCTTTAAACAACGTACGTTCACCAAAAGATTTCGAGATATTTTCAACAGAAAGGTAATTCATGTGTATAGGTTGCTGAAAAAAACAGCGGTATAAAGTATTTGTAATGATAATAATCTCTAATATAGTCTCTACTGAAAAATGGAAATCAATTATTAATTTTTTGCAAAGGTAGTTTAATTAAAACAAAAAAAAAGAAGACATTTCACATTAGATTATAAAATTATTAGCCAATTTAAAAAATCAAAATAATTAGAAAAATGTAGTTCAACTGTGTAAAAATGTAGTTTAACTGATTGTGTCAGTTTTGTTTGCGTGTTCAATCTCTAATGCGTAATTTTAAGTATATACTTATTGTTTAGGCTTTAAATTTTCCCGATTTCAGCTCATTCCTGTGAGTTTGAATCGCGAAGCGGTGGATTAAGATATACGATAGTCATTAAAATTCTTTAAAAGGAATGATTTCAAACATAAAAATTGCAGTAGTTGGTTTAGGATATGTGGGTCTGCCGTTGGCAAGATTATTTGCAACAAAATATCCGGTTGTTGGATTCGACATCAATCAAAGCCGGATTAATGGATTGAAATCCGGTACGGATAGTACTTTGGAAATTTCTGATGATGTATTACGAGCGGTGCTTTTAGATAAAAATCCCTGTTGCAATAATCCCGATTCCCAAATTCAAACCAACGAATCAGCGAATCAACAAATCAACGGTCTATACTGTTCTGTTACACTAAGCGATATTACTGACTGTAATTATTATATCATTACCGTTCCCACTCCAGTTGATAAAAATAACCGTCCGGATTTAACCCCCTTATATAAATCAAGCCAAACGGTTGCCAAAGTACTGAAAAAAGGAGATATAGTAATTTATGAATCTACGGTGTATCCTGGGGTAACGGAAGAGGAATGTGTGCCTGTTTTGGAAAAAGTATCAGGATTGAAATTCAATGAAGATTTTTTCGCAGGCTATTCTCCCGAGAGAATTAATCCGGGAGACAAAGAACATACAGTAGAGAAAATACTGAAAGTTACTTCGGGCTCTACTCCAGAAATTGGACAAAAGGTAAATGAATTATATAAAAGCGTCATTACAGCCGGAACGCATTTAGCGCCCTCAATAAAAGTAGCCGAAGCTGCCAAAGTGATTGAAAATTCGCAGCGCGATATTAACATTGCCTTTGTAAATGAATTGGCAAAAATATTCAATTTAATGAACATTGATACGCATGCAGTTTTGGAAGCGGCTGGAACCAAATGGAATTTCCTGCCGTTCAAGCCAGGACTAGTTGGAGGGCATTGCATAGGTGTGGATCCTTATTATTTAGCACAACGCGCTCAAGAATTTGGCTACCATCCCGAAATTATTTTAGCAGGTCGTCGTTTGAACGACAGCATGGGTGAGTATGTTGCTTCCCAAGCTGTGAAGCTGATGATTAAGAAAGGAATCAGCGTGAATGGTGCAAATCTATTGATGTTGGGGATTACCTTCAAGGAAAACTGCCCTGATGTTAGAAATACGAAGATAGTTGATGTGATTGCGGCTCTAACGGATTATGGAATTTCGGTTACGATTTATGATCCATGGGCGAATCCAGCGGCAGTAAAACATGAATATGATTTAGTGACAACAACTGCTTTACCAAATCAAAAATTTGATGCAATAGTTGTGGGGGTGGCACATGTGGAATTTTTGGATTTTGATTTAGCTTCTTTGCAAAAAGAAAATTGTTTAGTGTATGATGTGAAAGGTTTTTTAGGTAAAAATGTGGATGGGAAGTTATAGCTTAAAACGGATATACTAATAACGTTTTGCATGATTATAAACAAAATTATTCGAGTAAAACTTTTACTGTCATATAATTGACATTTAGAAAGTGTTGAGATAATCCATAAACAAATAAATTTAGGAAATGAGCTTTGCGAAAGAAAATATTTATGATTTGGCATTTGTGGGATCAGGTATAGCCTGCACTTACACAATAATTCATTTTATTCATTTACTTGAGCAAGCACCTCTAAATCAAAAGGTCCAAATACTGGTTATTGATAAAGCTGATGAGTTCTGGGTCGGGATACCATATGGGAACCGTTCCGGTTTTAATTCATTGATTATTACCTCGCTGAAAGATTTTGTATCAATCGATGAACTCGAGCTTTTTAAAATCTGGTTGAAACAGAATATCAATTGGGTGTTTAAAGATTTTCAGGAGAGAAATGGAACACTTTCATCAGACTGGCTTGAAAACAATGAAAAACGAATGGCAGAAAATGCTTGGGATGATCTTTATCTGCCCAGGTATATTTTTGGATATTTTTTACGAGAGCGGGTAATTGTTTTATTAGAATCTGCGGTAAAGAAAAACTTACTGGATTATCAATTATTAAAAGCTGATGTAACTGATATACAGAAGAACAATGCATTATATAAACTTACAGTAAAGGATAATTTTTCGAATGAGCTGGAAATTGAAAGCTGGAAAATTATCTTGTCAATTGGTAGTCCTCCCAAAAAATATCTTTGCACTTTAGGAAAAGATGAATCACTTTCTGGTGTTAGTTTAATAGAAGATCTCTATCAGCCTAAACTGGAAGTGAATATTAAACAGATCTATGAAACCTTGAAAAAATCAGAAAATAGGGAGCAGAATAATATCCTGATAGTTGGATCTAATGCCAGTGCATTAGAGGCAACCTATAATATAATGGATATTTCTGGAATGGACAATCTGATTAACAAGTTCTATTTCCTTTCCAGTGATGGCGCTTTTCCATATCGGATTGATAATGGTCAAATTAATTTAGATGATTATAAGCTTGTTGCTCTAAATTCTCTTAAAAATATTTCCAAAATTACTTCGAAACAGATTTTGGAGGCTGTAAAAAAGGATGTAGAACTAATGAAAACCCTAAAGATTAATATTGCTGATATTGTATGTCATATGTCAAACATAATAAATGATTTAATCAGCAAATTAAGCGCTTATGAGCAAAAAATATTTGCAAATAAACATGGTGTTGAAATTGGTAAATTTCAAAGAAAGGCAGGCAAAGAATACTGTGATGTAGTTGGTAATCTATCCCTTGTCAATAAATTGGAGAACTTAAAAGGAAAATTTGTCAGATTAGTTTTTCAGGAGGAGAAATTCGCTCATGTTGAATATGTGGAGTCCAGGACTTTAGTAAAAAAAACTTTTGCTACACCTGTTAAATGCATTATTAACTGTAGCGGATTTGAAGATTTAACTGTGCATTCTTCATCTGAGCTGATCCATAGTCTGATAATCAATAATATCTGTAGAGCTAATACTTCAAAAAGAGGTTTTAAAGTTAACGAAAACTTTGAGGCCAATAATAATTTCTTCATAATGGGTCCCTTACTTGCTGGGAATAGTAACAAAAAAATGATGATCTGGCATGTGGAGAGTTGCACAAGGATTTGTTTTCTATCTAAACAGTTAGCAAGAGTTCTGGCAAATACTTATGAAGCCAAGGATGGAGGGCTTCCTCAAAAAAACAAGAAAGTATTTACGATTTAACAGTAAGTACCGATTGAAATATATCTCGTAATAATTTAATCAATATGTATTTATACGGAGTAGGTGGACATGCCAAGGTTATTGCTGAGATACTAGAAAGTATGGGTAAAACCATAAATGGACTCTTTGATGATAATCAACACGTTAAAGAGCTAAAGGGAATGAAGGTTGAAAAAGGAATACGGGTTTCGGACAAAAATACCTTTCCAGTCTTAGAGTCTCCTGTAATAATTAGCATTGGTAATAATAATGAGAGGGCAGAAATTGCAGATTTACTAGCCAATAGCTTTGATGTGAAATTTGGAAAAGCTATTCATTCCACCTCCATTATTTCGCCCAGTGCATCAATTGCGGAGGGTGTTATGATTTTACATGGTTCAATCATTCAGGCTGAAACCATCATAGGGAAACATGTATTGGTAAATACGGCAGCCAGCATTGACCATGAGAATGTGATTGGTGATTATGCGCATGTATCTCCTCATGCTACTTTATGCGGAAGAGTTCATGTTGGCGAAGGAACACATATTGGAGCAGGTGCTGTGGTTTTACCTAATATAAAAATTGGTAAATGGTGTAAGATTGGTGCCGGTGCAGTGGTGATAAGCGATATTCCTGATTTTTCGACAGCAGTGGGCAATCCAGCCAGAATACTTGTTAAAAGTTTTAAAATATAGACGATTGATTGCCATTTTGTTAGATAAAGGCATTATTGATAAATGTAGCCAACTTTGCTCTTAAAAAAAGAATGTCTTGCAGTATCCTATGATCCGTGATCCAATATAAAATATCTCTATCATTTCAAACTCTAAGAAGCAGGATTTAATATTAAAGCAATTAGCACAGATGTAATGGTAAAGGAAAGAAAGTGTTAAAAGGCTCTACTCACACTTGCAAATAATCTATAGCATGGCTTCATATATTTTTGGATTTAGCTTCTTTGCAAAATGATAATTGTTTGTTGTATGATGTTAAAGGGGTTTTGGGTGAAAATTTGGATGGGAAGTTGTCGTTTAAAATGTATACACTGATAACTGTTTTGTATGATTATAAACAAAATTATTTAAGTAAAGCTTAAGTGTTTTATTGTTAGTAGTTTGTGTAATATAGAAGTAAAGAATTTCTTTCTAAAAAATATTTTTAAAATAAAATATAATATAAAAGATGATATCAATAACATTAAATAATTTTCTTTTTATTAAAAGGGAGGTAAAATATTTTGCGGATAAACCAGTTTTTCTTTTTAATTTTTTAACTACTTATATCCAATCTAATTCTTTAGAAAAACATTTTGGCTTTAAGAGAATTCCAAAGTTTACGAAAGTTGTTAATTTAACGCTTTCAAATGATGAAATATTTAATGGCTTAAATAAAACCACAAAAAATGAAGTTAATAGGAGTGAAAGAGATGATATAAAAATTGATTTTACGCTTTCGTACGATAAATTTAAAAAGTGGTATGATCAATTTGCTGAATCAAAGAAGTTAGCTCCATTGCATGACAATGATTATTTTAAAAATAACATATTTATATCTACTGCTTATTTTGAAGGAAAGCCAGTGGTTTGTCATGCGTATATATTAGATGAGGAATCAAAAATAGCTCGTGTGTTACATTCTGCATCGGTATTACCTGATGTTGAAGATAAAACTTTTAGAGGACTTATTGGAAGAGTCCATAAGTATTTGCATTATAAGGATATGCTGTATTTTAAAAAAAATAACTATCTGGGGTATGATTTTGGCGGTTATGCTTTTGGAACGTCTAATGCGAAATTACAAGGGATTAATAAGTTTAAAGACGGTTTTGGCGGAGATTTAGTTGAGCAAAGTAATTATATTCCTTTTTTAATCAATTTATTATTAAAGATTATTTGATGAAAAACAAAAACAAAATTGAAAGAAAACATAAATAAACTTAAAAGTTCTTTAAAAGGCAAAAAGGTCAAACAAATTATTTTGTTGTATTCAGTTAATATTGTAGGAATTCCTTTTGCAATTGCAACAAATATGATACTTACAAATTATTTAGGGCCGAAATTATTTGGTGATTATTCCTATCTGAATGGTATTTTTGTTTTTGCAATAGTAGTTTTTAATTTCGGTTTTCTAGATGCCGCAAATCGGGCATTACTATTAAATGGTAATGATGAAAAAGCTAGAGAAATTTATGGGAGCTCATTTGTTTTGCTTTTGCTTCTATTTCTTATAATGTCATTTTGCTTACTTATTTTTGGCTATTTTGACAGTAATATTAATAATAAAGGTCTTTATAAGGTGTTTTTATATTTAATACCCTTCGGTTGGATATATTTACTAACTAATTACTTTGAAAAACTCTTTCAAGCTGACAATAGAATTAAGGCTTTGGCATTCATTAGATTTTATCCGAAAATTGGTTTTTTCTTGTCAAGTTTATTGATTTATTTTGTTTTAAACAACCTAAATATCAGTAAATTAGTGATTGTTTATGTTTTTTTTATGTTAACTTATGTCGTTATTTATCTTTTAGCTTTATGGAGGATTAAACCTTCTTTTAAAAATTTAAAATATAATTTTAAATCTCTTTGGGGACATACTAGGAATTATGGTTTTGATGTCTATATTGGTAGCCTTTTTGCGAGTGGAATCTCTAATTTAGCTAGTCTTATAATTAGTAATTATGATCCTTCAAATTCAAATGAAGGTGTAGGTTTTTTTAATCTTGCTATTACATTTGCATCACCTCTTGCCTTGATACCAAATATAATAGCAACAACTCACTTTAAAGAATTTGCAAGCCTAGAAAAGATTCCTTTAAAATTATTCAAAATAACACTTTTTTTAACATTACTATCTCTGTTAATTCTTTGGACATTTATAGGTTCTTTCATCGATATATTTTATGGAAAAGAATACCATTCCGCCATAGAATTAACACTTATTATTAGTATTGGTGTAGCCGCCTATAGTATGGCAGATTTTTTTAATCGGTATTTGGGTGCCCATGGAAAAGGCAAGATGTTGCGAAATAGTTCTATTGCTATAGGAATCAGTTTATTCATTACCAATTTTTTGTTTATACCAATTTGGCATGAAAGGGGAGCAGCATTTGCAAGTTTGGTCAGTGGCTTGGTTTATCTTGTGATTATGATTTATTATTATAGAAGTTACACTAAAATGAAAGAATAAATGTTGCGAGTTGCATACTTAAATAATCAGTTAATTTATAGTAAAATTATTCAGCAAATAAAATCAGGAATACGAACGATTCAAACAGATGTAAATAGAGGGGGTCTAGAAAAGTATTTAGAGGAATGCTTTTTTTGTTTAAATCGTTCTATTTGTAAGGAAACCATTTTTAACAAGCTATTTGAAAGAATGGTAAATCACAGGTTTGTGCTTGAAAAGAGTTAGTATTAACTAAGTAACTCGATATGGAAACTAAAAAAAAAATACTTTTTGTATTACCTGATTTAACTGCTGGTGGTGCACAACGCATAATGTCTTTTGTTTCTCAGCATTTGAATAACAAGACTTTTGATGTGAAATTAATTGTCATAGGTTTTAAGAAAGATGCGGTTTATAAGGTTGATGCTGTAGAAGTTCAATATCTTAATAAAACCAGATTGTTAGCTTCTGTAACGATGCTGTTTCATTTAATCGTAAAGGAAAAACCAACTATTGTGATAAGTTCTATTGGGCACGTTAATATTTTAATGGGTTTTTTTAGTATATTATTTCGAAAAATAAAATTTATCGGAAGAGAGGCTAGTGTAGTTTCTGAAAGGATCAAATTTATTGAAAGAGGTTCAAAAGTATATTTTATTTTACTAAAATTATTTTATCCAAGATTGTCAGCAATTATCTGTCAATCGAATGACATGAAAGAAGATTTTATCAATGTATTTGGATTTAAATCTTCAAAATTGATTTTGATTTATAATCCAATTACGAATTTTGAGACAATAATAAAAAATAGTAATTCTAAAGATAAAATACATTTTGTAACCGTAGGGAGATTAAGTGTAGAAAAAGGATATCTAAGAATTATAGAAGGATTATCAAAGATTAGTAATTATAATTTTCATTATACCATTATTGGTTCAGGACCACAAGCGACAATTATAAAAGAGAATATTGACAAATATAAGTTAACAGATAAAGTAAGTTTTATTCCCCATACTTCGAAAGTTTTGGAAGAAATAGGTAGTAGAGATTTCTTTATTCAGGGTTCCTATGTTGAGGGATTTGGAAATGCCTTGTTAGAAAGTTGTACCGTAGGAACGCCAGTAATTGCTTTTAAGGCACCAGGAGGTACAAAAGATATTGTTGTCAATGGTATAAATGGTTTTTTAGTAGAGGATGAAACTGAATTTGTTTCTGTTTTGAATGATATTGATACTTTAAAAACATTAGATAGGGATGAGGTTATATGTTCCGTAGTCAATAAATTTAATGCGAGTAAAATAATAAAGCAGTACGAAGAATTATTTAATACTATATAAATAAGCATGAATAAAAAAATAAACTATTTAGTACGCCTAGATGATGCCTGCCCAACAATGAACAAAGACAAATGGACTCGAATAGAAGTTATTTTAGATAAGTTTGAAATAAAACCTATGGTTGGTATTATTCCAAAGAATGAAGATCCAAAAATGATGATTGAAAGTCCAGATGAAAATTTTTGGAAAAAAACGCTAGCTTGGCAATCAAAAGGATGGGAAATTGGATTGCATGGTTACAATCATGTGTATATAACAAAAGAAGCTGGTCTGCACTCTATTAATAAAAAGTCAGAATTCGCAGGTGTGGATATAAAATTACAAGAGGAAAAGTTGAAAAAGGGATACCGCTTACTGAAAGAATATGGTTTAGATGCTGAATATTTTTTTGCTCCAAGTCATACCTTTGACCTTAATACTTTGAGAGCTCTAAAAAAAGTAACACCTATAAATAAAATTAGTGACACCATAGCTTTGAAACCTTATTCTAAATTTGGTTTTCAATTTTACCCTCAACAGTTATGGCATTTTAAAAATATTAGTTTACCAGGTGTTTGGACATTTTGTTTTCATCCTAATACAATGACTGAAAGCGATATTGAATCGTTTGAAAAATTCATAGAAATTAATATTAATAAATTTATATCATTTAAAGATGTAGAAATGAAACGAGAGAGAGCACTGGATCTGTCAGATAAGATTTTTGCTAAATCTTATTATGCTTTGCTCAATCTGATAGGATTTATTCAAAATTTGAAAAAAAATGTAGCTTAACTTTTTGTGCAGTTTTTATTTGCATATCCATTTTTGGGTTGAAAATTTAATCCTCAATATTATATACTAGAAAATTTTATTAAAGAATAATTGCTTAATTTGATGATGTACCCTTTTCTATATGAATATTCGTTATTAGATTTTGCATTAGCATTCTTATATTTAATTATAGTAATGGAAATGTCTAATCGTTTAGCCTCTGAAAACAAAAGGTATTTTTTATTATTTTTAGGAATAGGATCTTTACATTTTATAATGACAATTATCTATTATTACCTTTCAGAACAGCTGACTGCTGATTCGATAGCTTATTATTATAAAACTAGTTATGTTTTTAAAAACTGGAAAGATACTTTTGGACAGGGCACCTATTTTATTTATTTTTTGGTATATCCATTGGTAAAATATTTGGGACTTACTTATTTAGGTTGTTTTTTTATATTTTCCTTTGTAGGTTTAATAGCCTTCTATAAGTTATTCAAAGTTTATTCTCACTTATTAAATAATGAATGGAATAAATGGCTGTACTTATTGTTACTCCCAAATATGCATTTTTGGTCTGTAGCAATTGGTAAGGACGTGTTGATGTTTTACGGTTTCTCAGTATTGTTATATAATTATTATTTTAAGAAGCCAGTATTTAACTATGTCTTTCCATTATTATTGATGGGATTTATAAGAATACATGTAGTTTTCTTTTTCTTTGCAGCTTTAGTCATCGTTCAATTGTTCTTTAATAAAGAAATGAAATTTTATCTTAAAGTTTTATTAATCACGGTTGTTTCTGGTATTGTGTTAATGACTATGCCTTTTTTTCTTGAAATGGTTGGTGCAGGAGAAAACGCTTCTATACCTAGTAGACTTGATATGTTTGAAGCACAGCAGTTTGAAGGGAGATCATCTGTAAATATGCAGGGGGAAAATATTATATATAAATGGGTTAGCTATTTGTTTAGACCTTTATTTTATGACATACATAATTTTTTATCTCTTACAGCTTCATTTGAAAATTTATTGTGGGTTATAATGTTTTATACTATTGTCAAATATTATAAATTAAAAAGTGTACCTAGACTGAAACAACATTTTTGGTTCGGAGTATTGATGATTATATGTGTTACACTTCCAGCTGCTTATATACTTACTAACATTGGTATCGCCGTTCGGCAGAAATATATGATATCCCCATTTCTTTTATTTATTTTTTACATTGTAATAATAGATAAAACAACCCATAAATATAAAAAACATTCTAATGGCCAGATATTTAGTTAGATTAGATGATGCCTGTCCAACAATGGACAAAGACAAATGGACTCGAATAGAAGTTATTTTAGATAAGTTTGAAATAAAACCTATGGTTGGTATTATTCCAAAGAATGAAGATCCAAAAATGATTATTGAAAGACCAGATGAAAATTTTTGGAAAAAAACGCTAGGTTGGCAATCAAAAGGATGGGAAATTGGATTGCATGGTTACAATCATGTGTATATAACAAAAGAGGCTGGTTTGCACCCTGTTAATAGAAAGTCAGAATTCGCAGGTGTAGATATAAAATTGCAAGAGGAAAAGTTGAAAAAGGGATACAGTTTATTGAAAGAATATGGTTTAGATGCTGAATATTTTTTTGCGCCAAGTCATACTTTTGATCTTAATACTTTGAAAGCTCTAAAAAAAGTAACGCCAATAAATAAGATTTGTGACACCATAGCTTTAAAACCTTATTCTAAATTTGGTATTCAATTTTACCCTCTACAGTTTGGGCATTTTAGAAATATTTATTTGCCCGGTGTTTGGACATTTTGTTTTCATCCTAATACAATGAGTGAAAGTGATATTAAATCGTTTGAAAAATTTATAGAAACTAATATTAGCAAATTTATATCATTTAAAGATATAGAAATGAAACAAGAAAGAGCATTGGATCTCTCAGATAGGATGTTGGCTAAATCGTATTATACTTTGCGTAATCTGAGAGGGTTTATTCAAAATTTCAAAAAATAATAATTTGGAAAATTATTCAATAAGTTATAAATGAAAATAGCTGTTTTTATTTACTCATTAGCTGGTGGGGGGGCAGAGCGAGTAGTTTCGCAATTAGTTCCATATCTGCAGAATAAGGGATTTGATGTTTATTTAGTTTTGATGAATAATACTTGTGCTTATTCTTTTTATACCAAAAATGAACCATTTTTTTTAGAGAATTCAAAAAGTACAGAAAATAGCCTATTAAAATTATTAAAAATTCCTTTACTAGCTTATAAATACCATATTTTTCTAAAAAAAAATAAGATACAAAAAAGTATATCATTCTTAACAAGACCAGGTTTTATTTCTGTCTTAACTAAACTTTTTAATAGACAAAGAATGATAATAATTTCTGAAAGATCAAACCCGAGTAATCAGTATGGTTATGGTGATTTACAATCTTGGATTAACACTTTTTTAATAAAAAAATTGTATCCGAAAGCTGATTTAATAATTACTAATTCTAAGGGTAATGCTGAAGATTTAATTTCGAACTTTGATGTGCCAAGCAATAAGATAATGACTGTCTATAATCCCATTTCTATAGAAACAATTCATACAATTGAACCGAAAAAAGATTTTTTTGAGACAGATTTTTTTAATTTAATTAGTGTTGGACGTTTAGATAAGGGTAAAAATCATCAATTATTGATTAGATCAATCGAAAAAATTAAGTCCAAAAAAATAAGGTTGTATATTTTTGGAGATGGTGAGCTTATGCATGAGCTTCAAAAATTAATAGAAGATTTAAGATTGGAAAATATGGTTTTTTTAATGGGTTTTGATTCTAATCCATATCAGTATTTGAAAGCAGCCGATTTATTTGTTTTTGCATCGAATCATGAGGGGTTTCCAAATGTCCTTTTAGAAGCTATGACTTGTAACTTACCTATTATTTCAACCAATTGTCCTTCGGGTCCTAATGAAATTTTGGAATCCGGGATAGGATATGATTATAAAGAATTATTACTTACAAAATATGGCATTCTAGTACCAAGAAATAAAGAAGATGAAATGGTTGCTGCAATAGTTTATATGATGGAAAACACTTCCTATTATGAAAATTGTAAAGCGTCACTAAAATTCCGTATTCTGGATTTTGAAAATGAAAAAATATTTAAAAATTTTTATAAAGCATTATCTTCTTAAGTAACAATGAGATTTTTTCTAAGGCTGTTTTTATACTAAAAAGGATTTAAAATAATAAACAAATAAGCTAGATAAATAAATATGTGTGGAATTAATGGTCTCATAAGTCGTCAACCAAATATCGAAATACAAAAGTTGCTTCGAGAGATGAATAACGCGATTATCCATAGAGGTCCTGATCAGGATGGTTTTTTTGTAGCTAATTCTTCTGATTGTAAAATAGGAATGGCAATGAGAAGGTTATCTATTATAGATTTAAGTTCAGGTAAGCAACCTATTTTTACAGAAGACAAACAAAAAGTTATCCTTTTTAATGGAGAAATTTACAATTTCAAAATTCTTAAAAGTCAATTAGAATTGAAAGGTGTTAAGTTTGTAACACATTCAGATACTGAAGTAATAGTAAAATTATATGAACATTATGGTGTTCAGGCATTTTCAATGCTAGACGGAATGTTTGCTTTTAGTATTTATGATACAATTTTAAATAAAGTCTTCATTGCAAGAGATTTTTTTGGAGAGAAACCACTTTATTATACTAAAACAAGCGATCGTTTTATATGGGCTTCAGAGTTAAAATCGATGATAAAAACGCTGCCAGTAAAACCAAGTATTAATACCAAAAGCTTGAACCTTTTTTTACAACTTACCTATATTCCTGCGCCTTATACTATATATGAAGACATTCATAAATTAGAAGCCAATCATTACCTTGAATTTGATTGTTCCAGCTTTAGTTTTCAAATTCATGAAATTAAGCAAAATTTCAAAAAATATGATAAACTTTCTAAGCCAAAAGCTACAAAAGTAACTCACGATTTAGTTCAAGAAAGTGTGATATCCAGGTCAATAGCTGATGTTTCTTTAGGTGCATTTTTGTCTGGAGGAGTTGACTCCTCAATTGTTTCTTTGTGTTTATCACAACAGTCGAGTACAAAAATCGAAACTTTTTCGATAGGCTTTGATAAAAAAACTTTTGATGAAACTGATAAATCTAGAGCAGTAGCTAAGCTCATCAACAGCAACCATCATGAATTTATTATTTCCGAGAAAGATTTAACAACAAATATTGATGAAATCATCTTGAATTTTGACGAACCTTTTGCTGATTCTTCGGCTTTAGCTAGTTATATGGTGTCCCAAAAAACCAAAGAGTATGTAACAGTTGCGTTAACAGGTGATGGTGGTGATGAGGTTTTTGGGGGGTACAATAAATACTACATGGGCAAACTGAATGAGAAATACACGAATTTTATACCTCTTTCTCTGCACAGAAGTTTTACTTATGTTTTAGGTAATTTGCTCAATACGAAAGATGACAAAAGAGGCAATCGATTCAAAATGAATCGATTGTTGAAATCAATAAATTATGAAGGCGATTTTTACTACAATATTATTGCATTGGGATTTCAGGAAAATGAAGTAAATGAAGTTTTGAAGACAAATATGTATAATGAAAATCCATTATCTTATTATAAAAATAAAATTGGATCCATGAATAAAATGGTAACTGATTTTAGAAATATTGACAAAATGATAAGTCTTGAAGGAGATATGATAGTCAAAGTTGATAGAACAAGTATGTTATCTTCTTTAGAATGTCGTGCCCCTTTTTTGAATAAAGAAATCTGGAATTTTACAAGTCAACTACCTGAAAATTATTTGATAAATGGTTGGGATAAAAAGCACATTTTGAAAGAATCTTTTAAAAATTACTTTCCTAAAGATTTTTTGAATAAATCAAAAAAAGGTTTCGGAGTACCAGTTGGTGATTGGTTGAGAGCAGATTTAAAAAATGAATTATTATCCTATATTGATAAATCATTTATTGAGAAACAAAATATTTTTTATTTTGAAACGATTTCAAATTTAGTAAATAATCATTTGCAAGGTAAAATTGATAATACATTCAGAGTTTGGACATTTTATTGTTTTCAAAAATGGTATAAACAAATTTATGAAAAATAGAAATAAACTCGTCCGTATCACTACTGTGCCGATTTCTTTAGAAAAGCTTTTAGAAAATCAGCTTCATTTTATGAAATCATATTATAAAGTTACAGCTATATCAGCAGATAAATATAATTTAGAGCGAGTAGGACAGCTACAGGGAGTTACTGTTTTTTACGTAGAAATGACCCGTCAAATCACCCCTTTACGAGATTTAAAAGCAGTATGGCAGTTGTTCCGTTTTTTTAAAAAAGAAAAGCCGTTTATTGTTCATAGTCATACTCCAAAAGCGGGTACGGTAGGGATGCTAGCCGCTAAATTGGCTGGTGTGCCCCATCGTTTGCATACTGTAGCAGGTTTACCATTACTGGAAGCTACGGGTAAGAAAAGAAAGTTATTAAACTTTGTTGAAAAAATCACTTACGCCTGTGCTACTAAAGTGTATCCAAATTCCAATGTTTTAAGGGGAATTATAATTCAGGAACAATTTTGTGAGCAAGAGAAGTTAAAGGTTATAGGTAACGGCAGCTCTAATGGAATCAATACGAGTTATTTTGACCCAGAGTTGTTTTCGGTTAATGATAAACAAACGTTAAAAACCAATTTAGGAATCACTCCTGAAGATTTTGTTTTCATTTTCGTAGGACGTTTGGTAGGGGATAAAGGAATTAATGAGTTGATACGAGCTTTTCAAAAGATTGCTGTGGAAATAAATCCTGTTAAGTTGCTATTAGTAGGGTCTTTTGAGTCTGATTTAGATCCCTTGGCAGCTGAGACTTTACAAGAAATAAGCACCAATAACAAAATCATCTCTGTAGGTTTTCAAAAAGATGTTAGACCCTATTTTGCTATTTCGGACGCTTTGATTTTTCCAAGTTACCGAGAAGGATTTCCCAATGTAGTCATGCAGGCTGGGGCGATGGGTTTGCCAAGTATAGTAACCAATATCAACGGTTGCAACGAAATTGTCATCGAAGGAGAAAACGGAACAATAATTCCGGTAAAGAATAGCAATGCTATATATGAGGCCATGAATAAAATGATAGTAGACAATCATTTCAGCGAAAAACTGCAACAAAATGCCCGCCCGATGATTGTTTGCCGATACGAACAACAAGTAGTTTGGGAGGCCATTTTAGCGGAATATAAAAGATTGGAGCAAAATGTATAAATCCTTTTTTAAAAGAATAATTGACTTTAGCTGCGCCATAATAGGACTGCTGATTTTGAGTCCTTTATTTATAATTGTCACGATTGGACTTTGTTTTGACAATCAAGGCAAACCCTTTTTCTTTCAATTACGCCCGGGTAAAGATGGGAAAATTTTCAAGATTATCAAGTTCAAAACCATGAACGAAAAGAAAGATGGTTCTGGGAATTTGCTTTCCGATGCGCATCGATTAACAAAAACAGGAATCTTTGTGCGCAAAGCATCCTTAGATGAAACACCTCAATTAATAAATGTGATTAAGGGAGATATGAGTCTTATAGGGCCAAGACCATTGTTGCCGGAATATTTGCCTTTGTATAGCGAAGCGCAAAAAAGGCGTCACGAAATACGCCCTGGTATTACGGGTTGGGCACAGGTAAATGGGAGGAATGCAATATCATGGAAAAAGAAATTTGAATACGATATAGAGTATATCGACAATTTAGATTTTAAATTTGATTGTAGAATTATTTTTTTGACAATAAAAAAAGTATTGAAAAGAGAAGGAGTTAATTTGAATGAACAAGTTTCGGCCGAATATTTTAATGGAAATAATTAATAACTTATGAATAAATTCTCTGTTATAGAAGTTTATGATTTAAGATGGTCAGCTATCGTAAATAAAAGCAAGCAATTTGATTTTTATCATAGTCAATCGTATCATTTACTTGAAAAAGAAAATCGTCCAGTTTTACTTGTTGCTTTTTTTAATAATGATTTCATGGCACTGCCTTTAGTCATTAGAGCAATTCCGAATACAAGCTTCTTTGATTGTACTTCGGTATACGGTTATTGCGGACTTATCAGTAGCATTGATGTCAAAGATATACCATCAGAAAAAATTATTTATTTTAAAAAACAACTTTTGAGTTTTTTTGAAAGTAATGCAATTGTTAGTGTTTTTTCAAGATTACATCCTTTAATTTCTACGGATGTTTTTTTTAATAATTTCGGATTGATTAAAAATATAAATAAAACTGTTGCTATTGATTTACGTCTTTCATCTGAGAAACAACGTGCACAATATCGAAAATCATACAAATTACAATTAAATCAATTGCGTAGAAAAGGTTTTGAGGTAGTGAATGCGCAAACGAAAGAAGATATTGATGCTTTTATTGACATTTACCGGGAAACCATGAAACGAGTTGGAGCCAGTGAAAAATATTTTTTCAGCCATAATTATTTTTATATTTTTTTAGAAAATAAAGGATTTGAATCCAAATTATTGTTAGCTAAAAAAGAAGGAGAGATTGTTGCAGGCGCTATATTTACGATTGCAAATAATATAATGCAATACCATTTGGCAGGTACTGCCAAGACCCATCTCAAAGAAAGACCGATGAAGTTAATTGTAGATGAGGCTAGACTATTGGGAAATGAATTAGGACTTGATTTTTTGCATTTAGGTGGTGGTGTTGGCGGAAATGATGAAGATTCTTTATTCTATTTTAAATCAGGTTTCTCAGATTATAGATGCCAATATAAAATTTGGCAAACGATAGTTGATTATAAAAAATATAATGAGTTAATCGAAAAAGCAAAAGTTGATGTAAATAGTACATTTTTCCCATTGTATAGAGCATTCCTTTGCTTGCATGCAGGACTTTACTCCTTTGTTCGATCAGAAATATATATTCATTGTTTTTAATGAAAATATAAATAATAGACTACTCTTGGAAAAAATGCCTACTGTTTTTTTAATATATCGCGTTCCAATTCAGTGTCTTTAAGGTGCTTTTGATTTATATAATAAGTTTAGTGTACCTAAAAATCAAACATAAAAACAGAGTTTATGAAAGATTTTTCACAATTAAAGAAGAATTTAGAAAAAACTTTTCAAATTTGAAAATGATCAAAGTCGCTGTTTTAGGAGATACAGCTACACAATTCTTAATTCAAGCTTTACGAGGTTTGGGTTTTTGCATCAAAAAGCACTAATTTGTATTTATGTGTAAATAAACGAATTAGATTTTTTGCAACAGAAACAATAAAAAAAAACACAATATTTAGAATAACCCTTTGTGATACGTCTTTTTAATAACGTTCGATTTTGGTAAAAGCAATATGAGAGGTGAAAAATTAAAGTTTTACATTTATAATAAACCAAAGAGGGGGAGCTAGTACAGCAACCCTTTTTTTGTTTACAAGGTAATTTACTCTCTTGTATAAGAGTTCCGGAATGAAACGAACCTCTATATTTACACTTTTTGCTCCCACAACTCACTTATCTTTTTCTTTAATCTTCCTCCTAATTAGGGTCTGCTGAAAAAGTATTTTCTTTTCCTATTTTGAAGATTAAAATCTATCATGTAGTCACTATTGTGGGTAATCATAAAATTTTAAAATCAAAAAATAATTTTATTAAGAAGAAATTGTATTTCAACGAGTATTTTGGTTACTTGTGGGAAAAATTAATCAATATTACTAATTCTTTGTAACTTTATTATAGATACTAAAATACTGTTTTTGAATATCTTAAAAAAGAAAAACAGAAAATTATCGTACGAGGAAAAGATTCTTTAACCCCAAAAAAGAAAGCTTTCATCCCTGAAAAATTTAGACATACCTCTAAATTTTGAAATAATAAATTCACTATTGATTTAAAAAAAGTGCCAATTAAAAATTTATAAGCTAAAGCCTATTTAAATATTTCTTTTTAAAACTTTTTCAAAATTTATATTGTAAGAAAAAAAACGTCATAATGATGCAAATGGTCTATTATTACCAACAAGGCTTTTGGTGAGATATGGGAATGGGGTCAATAGGAATAAAAAATTAAAATATTCCTAAATCCAGGTATAAGAAAAAAAATCTTTAAGAATACCCTTGCTTTAAAACAAAAAAAACGATTATGTTAAACACAAAAATATGTCTCTCCACTCCTCACATGGGTGGAAATGAACAAAAATATATTCAGGAAGCGTTTGATACAAACTGGGTAGCTCCATTAGGACCTAACGTTACAGGATTTGAGCAGGATATTGAAAAATATATAGGGGAAAATTCTTTTGCTGGAGCATTAAGTTCGGGGACGGCAGCCATTCATTTAGGATTGGTCTTACTCGGGGTGAAAGCAGGCGACGAAGTACTTTGTCAAAGCATGACCTTTTCGGCTTCAGCTAATCCCATTCTATATCAAGGAGCTTTCCCTGTATTTGTTGATAGTGAAATTGATACCTGGAATATGTGTCCCATAGCATTAGAAGAAGCCATTGTTGACAGAATGGCAAAAAACAAAAAACCCAAAGCCATCATTACCGTACACTTATACGGAATGCCCTATAAAGTTGATGAAGTTCATGCTGTAGCCGAAAAATATCAGATTCCTGTTTTAGAAGACAGTTCAGAGGCATTAGGAAGTTCTTATAAAGGGAAAAAATGTGGCACTTTTGGAACCATAGCTTCATTATCCTTTAATGGAAATAAAGTTATTACTACTTCCTGTGGCGGTGCTATTGTTACGAAAACAAAAGAACTAAGAGACAAAGCGGTTTTTTTTGCCACACAATCCAGAGATAATGCACCCTATTATCAACACAGTGAAATAGGCTATAATTACCGTATGAGTAATATTTGTGCGGGTATTGGTCGTGGTCAAATGGAAGTATTGGATGATCATGTGGAATTGCGGAGAAATAGAAACGCATGGTATCGGGACTTTTTCAAATCAATTCCCGGTGTGACAGTTTTTAAAGAACCTAGTGCGGATTATTTTTCCAATCATTGGTTGACCGCCATTGTGATAGATCCTAAAATAGTTGGAAAAACAAGCGAAGACCTTCGATTGGCTATGGAGGCGGTAAATATTGAAAGCCGTCCGTTATGGAAACCCATGCATTTGCAACCTCTTTTTGCAAGCTATCCGTATTATGGTGCCAATGTAGCCGAAAATCTATATAGCGGTGGACTGTGCTTACCGTCAGGTTCTAATTTAAATGATGAAGATAATGAACGAATAGCTGAATCGCTGCATCTTTTTTTTGATGTTTAAATGGATTTAAAAAAACTTCGCAGTTGAATATCAAGACTGTTTGATGTTTTTGTAATCCAAATAAATAGAACTAAATAGAGAGGATAATTCTTTCAATAGTAAACAACTTATTTTGAAAATGAATTCAAAATTAAATATTAAATCGGCATTAAATCAGGTTTTTAGTGGAGCCAGTACTGATTTTAATATCAAAAATCTAAATTATTTACCGCGGTGGATTATTCTTTCCATTGATATGGTAATGGTTTTTTTTTCTGGGATTTTAGGTTGTATATTATTGAAAGGGATTGGGATGGATTTCGTACTCAATATGCATTTTAATAGTATTGTATTACTTTATTTAACTGTCACTATTTTCTTTTTTTGGCTATTCCGTACTTATTCGAGTATCATTCGGCATTCTACTTTTATTGATGTGATAAAACTATTTGTGGCACAATCGGCGACTTTTGTATTTATGTTTTTACTTAATACTGGTTTTGAGATTTTGCAAGGGCAGAAACTATTTTTAAATACTCTATTGTTTATAAGTGTTTTATTGACCTTTTGTAGCTTGATGTTGTACCGTATTATGATTAAAATGGTATTTAAACATTATTTGCTTGAAAAACAAAAAAATGCATTGATTCCTGCTTTTATATATGGAGCAGATTCGAATGCCATATCTGTGGCCAATGCTTTAAATTCAGAAAGTCCACTTCGTTTTCGATTGCTGGGATTTGTTGATAAGAACAATCAAAATACGCCTAAACGGATCTTGGGTTTACCCATATTTGACCATCTTCGGGGTGTACCTCTATTGTTGCGTTCACGAGGCGGTGAAGTATTGATTATTGTCGATAAAGAATTGACCGAAAAGAAGATGTTAACAATATTGGATGATTGTTTAGAATACAATTTTAAAGCGTATTCGGTTTCTTCGATAATAAATTGGGAAGATCGAAATGAGATTTCCAAAAAAGTAAAGAATTTTCAGATTACTGATTTATTAGGAGGAAATCCGATTGTGATTGATAATAATGCAATATCTGGCCAGTTAAAAGGAAAAACGGTACTTATAACGGGAGCTGCAGGATCCATAGGCTGTGAAATTGTGTGGCAAGTGCTTGCTTTTGCCCCCGAAAAAATTATTATGGTCGATCAGGCAGAAACACCGTTATATCATTTGATTTTAGAGGTTGAAAAAGCAGTCACAAGTTCACAAATTCATGCCGTTATCGCTGACATCCGAAATTATGAAAGGATGGATGCTTTGTTTCAATTGTATCAACCATATGTGGTTTACCATACAGCGGCTTATAAGCATGTTCCTTTGATGGAAGAAAACCCAGCTCAAGCGGTATTTACAAATGTAATGGGAACAAAAAATGTAGCCGATTTGGCATTGCGTCATCAAGTGGATAAGTTTGTGATGGTTTCTACAGATAAAGCGTTGAATCCGAGTAATGTAATGGGGGCCAGTAAACGCATTGCGGAAAAATACGTACACTCAATGTACTATAACTCGCAAAGTGGAGGAAATAAAGCAACTAAATTTATAACGATTCGTTTCGGAAATATGTTGGGTTCTAATGGTTCTGTTGTTTCATTGTTTACCCAGCAAATTGCCAGTGGCGGTCCGATCACGATTACTCACCCCGAAATTGTCCGTTATTTTATGAATATACCCGAAGCATGTCAGTTGATTCTTGAAGCGGGGGCCATGGGCGATGGAGGGGAGATATTCATATTCGATATGGGTAAGCCTGTTAAAATTATTGATTTGGCCAGAAAGATGATCAAGTTGGCTGGATTTATTCCGGATGAGGAAATTAAAATTCAGGTTGTGGGCTTAAGGCCAGGGGAGAAATTACATGAAGAATTACTCAATGATACTTCAAAAACGGTACCGACACACCATAATAAAATAATGATGGCCCAGGAAATTCAAGATGAATTCGAAACGCTACATACTGATATTGATGAATTGATAAGTATCGCTAATTTATTTGACAACGATACTATTGTTTCAAAAATGAAAAAAATCGTGCCGGAATACAAAAGCATGAATTCCACTTTTGAGATATTAGATAAATAGTTCGCTTAATTAATTTAAGTAAAAATGAAATTCGATTTTATAAGTACTGTTTTCTGATGGTAACAAAAATCGATTAATAACAAAAATATATAATTTATAGAGTTACAAGTTGGAATCATTTTTAAATCTTAATGAAAAGTTAAATACTTATATTTGTGTATCTTAAAAATAAAAATTATATGAAAAATTTTATTTTAATAAAGAAAGTAACTCCATTGTTGTTCGTAATTCTATTGTTCTCTTGTGCTTCCAGAAAGGATTTGGTTTATTATCAGAATATTGATAGAACAAGGCCTCAAGAAAATTCTAATTCGTATGAAGTTAAAATTCAACCGGATGATTTGTTGCTGATTATTGTTTCTGCTGAAGATCCTGAAATTGCTGCCCCTTTTAATTTAAAATCAATTTCTATCGAAGACGCCGTAACCAGACTAAATACGATGGCTGGACAGCAATCTACTCAATTGTATTTAGTGGACGCCATCGGTACTATTGATTTTCCTGTTTTAGGAAAATTGAAAGTCAGCGGATTAACCCGAACTGAAGTGCTTAAAACCCTACAGGACAAAATTGCAGTTTATATAAAAAAACCAATCATTAACCTTCGTATCATGAATTTTAAAGTTTCGGTACAAGGAGAAGTTACCCTGCCAGGAACTTACAATGTGGCTTCCGAAAGAATTACTCTGATTGAAGCGTTGACGATGGCAAAGGATTTGACTATTTATGGTTTAAGGAATAATATTTTGATCATAAGGGAAGTAGACGGTGTGAAATCGTACAACAGAGTTGATATTACCCAATCGGATTTTATCAATTCGCCCTTTTATTATTTGGCACAAAATGACGTAATCTATGTAGAGCCCAATAAAAATAAAATAAATGGGGCGGCAGTTGGACCAAACACAGGAGTAATTATCTCTTTAACTTCTTTATTGATTACTTTGATTACACTAATTGTTACTTCATCAAAATAAATTATTGTATGGAAAATAATAGGCTAGACAGAAATTACGAGAATGATTATCCATTAAAATCATTTTTAGAAAAGTACTTAACTCATTGGAAATGGTTTGCAATTAGTGCGAGTATTAGTTTGTTTTTAGTTTTTTTATATTTACGGTATACTACGCCACAATATCAAGCCACAACTACAATATTGGTAAATGAAGAGAAGAAGAGCAAGATAGAAACTGAAATGTCTGCTTTTGCTGATTTGGGATTGAGCAGTGGTTTAAAAAGTAATGTGGATAATGAAATTGAAATTTTAAAGTCGAGAACCTTAGTCAAAAGGGTCGTAAAAAAACTAAATTTAAACACCTCATTTCTGGTTGAAGGCAGAGTAGTTGATAGAGAAATTTATGGAAAAACTCCAATTGAAGTTTATTTTGTAGATAAAACAAATCAATTTTATGAAAATAAAGTTGATTTGAAATTTAAAGAGTTAACGCCTCATACATTTTTATTGGAAGATGAGGTCTCGGAAGATGCTCCAAAGACCATCTTAAGTAATAAAAAGAAGTTTAAATACATGGAATTGATTCCAACTCCATATGGACGCTTGATTATCAAAAAAATTCAGTCTAAGGACAATAATAGTACCGATAATCCCCAATCGATTCACATTGTCATCAATCCTCTTGAGGAAGTTGTTGAGAGTTTTATGAAACGACTTAAAGTGGAACCTATCAATGAAAAGAGCAGCGTTGTTGCCATTTCCGTAACGGATCCGGTAGTAAAAAAAGCGGAGGTTTTCTTGGACAATTTGATTCAAATTTACAATGAAGATGTCGCAGCAGATAAGGATTTTATTTCAGATAACACTTCCAAATTTATTGCCAACCGATTGCGATTGATTACCCAAGAGCTTGAAGGAGTGGAGCATAATGTGGAAAGTTTTAAAAAGTCAAATGAGCTCACCGATATCAACTCAGAGGCGAAACTTTATATAGAAGGATCTAATGAATATGATAAAAAAGGGGTGGAGACTGAAATCCAGTTGAATGTGGTGTCCTCCATGTTAGATTTTATGAAGAAAAGTAGTAATTCTGATTTGTTGCCCAGCAATATTATCTCGGGTCTGGGAGATGCTTCTGGATTAATTGGTTCTTATAACCAATTGGTTTTGGATCGAAACAGGATTCTAAAATCAGCTACCGCTGAGAACCCATCCGTAGTTAAAATGGATCAGCAAATAGCCTCTTTGAAATCTACCGTAATAGAAAGTCTCTTGCGATTACAATCCAGTTTAAATATTCAAAAAAGAGATTTAAATAGAAATGAAGGGTTTTTGAATACTAAAATTGGGAAAATCCCAGTTCAAGAACGTCAGTTTAGGGTGATTGCCAGGCAACAACAGGTAAAGGAAGCACTGTATTTGTACTTATTACAAAAGAGAGAAGAAACCGCTATTTCTTTATCGGCTGCAGAACCTAATATTAGTGTTATCGATGCGGCAAATACCGATAATATGCCTGTTTTTCCTAAAAAAAATATGATTTATTTTGCCGGTTTATTATTAGGATTATTGGTTCCTTTTGGAATTATATATACGGATGATTTATTAGACACTAAAATAAAAAGTCGCTTAGACATAGAGGGGAAAACAAATATCCCTTTTATAGGGGATGTGCCTACCTCTGATTCCCCTTCAGAAATTATAGCATCGGATAGCAAGACAAGTTCTGCAGAAGCTTTGCGAATTATTAGAACAAATCTGGAGTTTATACTGACTAAGGTCCCTGATGGTATTGCCAAAACAATATTTGTGACCTCAACTTTTCCTAACGAAGGAAAGACTTTTGTTTCAGTAAATCTTGCTGCGACTTTTGCATTGTCAGGTAAAAAAGTGTTGTTGATGGGTATGGATTTAAGAAATCCAAGATTAGATGAATATTTGTCCCTGCCAGAGCGAGGAGTTACCAATTATTTGGTGTCAAAAGATTTGGTTCTGAAGGATTTGATAGTGAAGCATGATGGATATATGAATTTTCACATACTGCCATCGGGTGTTATCCCCCCTAATCCTGCGGAGCTGTTAATGAGTAAAAAAGTAGATTTACTTTTTAAAACTTTGAAATCACAGTATGATTATATCATTGTAGATAACTCTCCGGTGAGTATAGTAACTGATACCCTATTGATAGCTAAAAATGCAGATTGTTTTATTTATGTAGCCCGCGCCAATTTTTTAGATAAACGTATGCTTGATATTCCAAATACATTATATAAAGAACAAAAATTGCCCAATATGTGTTTACTTCTTAATGATACGAATTCTGCAAAGGGGTATGGTTATGGCTACGGATATGGTCAAGGAATAGAAAGAAAAGTTTGGTACAAAGAATTTTATAAAAAAATTAAAAGATAATTTAATTTATAATTTTGGGTAATTAAAACAATTCATTTATATAACAAATCTAGTCAAAGATATGCCATATAGGATGAGTCATTTAAATTGAATAGGCCGTTAATTAGATCTCTATTATTTTGGCGTTAAATGGAATTTTTGGATATATTTTTCAATAGATAAGTAATTCACAGGTGTGATTTTTTGGAAAAGTAAGCAGTTATATTGTGATTTACGAATTGTTTATTTGATTTCTATCTGATAGATTGGGAATTATCGATTGAGATATGAACTTAGAAATAAACTTAAATCAAAGGCATGTATTTTTTGGGGACAGTCTAGTAGTGGCTTTTTGACCAAGGCTTCATTGGTTAAATAATAATGAAGGCCATCTTGGGTCGAAATACTTTCAATCTGATGAAAGGCTAATGGAATTCTAATTTTTCGTTTATTTCCTGATGAAAAATCAGATCCGACATAATCGTATAAAAGGTATAAAAAAGGCATTGCTATTCTGGAATACCCGCAAAGGACAATCAATTTTTTTGAAGGTAAAAAAGTGGCACCCGTTATTAATCCTTTCACGTCAATGGTTTGTTTTAATTGTGCAACATGGTTTCCGGGTTTCTTTGGCAAAACATACACACTTGTTTGAGACTTTTTCCACTGTTTCGTAAACAAATAGATGCTGTCTTGGGAAACAACAAAGGCTTCGCAGTCAAAATCAGAAGTATTCTCTGTTTTCTTTGTTAAATCGGTTTGGTTGGAATAAGAAAATGAAATGGTATCTATCATGGGATTCTGTAATAGGAAAGATTTTTTTTCGATTCTTAAAATTTGCAAATCGGTTCTGTTTCCGGTATAATTATTTCCAAAATCGCCAATATATAAATAGGTGCTGTCTTGCGAAATTTCTTCCCAGTCTTTATTGACGGCTTTTTCTAGCGAAATTTTCTTTTGAATCAAACCCAAATGGTTTATTCCATAAATGGTTTTGTCGTGATCGTCATTGTGTGTCCATAATAAATTGTCGAAAGCTACCAGACCAGAAGATTCTCTAAGAGAATCACTTAATTTTTTAGAATATTCTGGTTTTATTTTAGAAGTTGCATACAAACAACTTCCATCGTTTTCAGTGGCTTTTGGATTGTAGTTTTTGGAAAGAGGATCTGTACAGCCCGATATTTGGGCAAACGTCTGACCAATGGAAATCAAGAGCAATAATAAGAATATCTTTTTCAATGAATTAAAATATATAGTTGATGGCTTTTATTCATCAAAAGTAATTGTTTCTAAGGATTAAAATCAGAATCAGGAGTGAATGATTTGGTTTTATTTGTGGCTATCGTTCCCGCTTTCGCCTTTATCTTTGTTCGTTCCTCTCAAAGGATATCGGCTCAAATGAAATTCACTGAACTCCTATGAAAATAAAAGTATAGTGAAGTAATCGGGGCTAAGAAGAAACATGTTTTTTGATTTTCAATAAAATAGCGTAAATTTGAGTAGTTAAAAATTTGTATCATGAAAACGGAGACTTTAAAAATCAACATTACGCAAAGAATCTTAAATAGTAACGATAATAAGATTCTTAGTAAAATAGCAAAACTTCTTGATGAAGAAAACAGTGTTGGTTATGACGCAGATGGAAACCCAATTTCTGAAAAAGAATACGTAAAGGATATTCATGAGGCTTTGCATCAATTGAATGAAGGGAAGTTAGAAACCTATTCGAGTGAAGAAGTAAAAATAAAAATAGTAGGATAATTTTCTAATTTTTTAATTGGCAAGTTTTCTAATTATATTTGCTCAATGCAACTATCCGTCATCATTCTCAATTACAACGTCCGTTATTTTCTCGAACAATGTGTTTTAAGCGTTCAAAGTGCTTTAGAAACCATTGACGGCGAGATCATTGTAATTGATAATAATTCCCCAGATGACAGTTGTGCAATGATGAAAAAGCGTTTTCCAAACGTAAAACTTATTCAAAATAATGAAAATGTAGGTTTTCCAAAAGGCAATAATATTGGTGTAGCCCAAGCCAAAGGAGAATACATTTGCATTCTCAATCCGGATACCGTTGTCGCCGAAGATACGTTTACCAAAGTATTGGCTTTCGCAAGATTGCTTCATTCTTCGCAATTAAACGATTCAATGGGAGTTATAGGTTGCAAACTCATCGATGGAGCCGGGAATTTTCTGCCCGAAAGCAAACGTGGCGTTCCAACACCTTGGGTCGCTTTTACTAAAATCACGGGTTTGTACAAATTATTTCCTAAGTCAGGAACATTTGGAAAATACTACGCACAACATTTAAACGAAAACCAAACTGGAAAAGTAGACATTCTTGTGGGTGCTTTTATGTTGATGAAAAGAGATTTGTACCTTGAAGAAGGCGGATTTGATGAAGATTGTTTTATGTATTCGGATGATATTGATTTGTCCTATAGGATTTTGCAAAAAGGAAAGTCGAACTATTATTTCCATGAAACCACCGTAATCCATTATAAAGGAGAAAGTACTGTTAAGGACGAAACGTATATGAAGCGTTTTCAGGAAGCCATGTATTTCTTTTACAAAAAGCATTTTAGTCCTCGATTCCGAAGTCTCGGGACGGGATCCGTATTCTTCTCGATTTTTATGAAACTCGGTATTGTCTTTTTTTCTTTGGTAAAAATGTTTCAAGGGAAGCCAGGAATAAAAATCGCTCCAAAATCATATCTGTTGTATTCGGCTAACGAAAAATTAATAGAAAAACTGGCTTTGGTTTTGCAAAAAAAAGTCTCTTTTCACGATTTAAAAACAGAAAAAATGGTAATTTCGTCTTCGTTAAGAAGTGGAAAGGGAACAGAAATTATTCTGGATAACGAATTCATTTCTTTTAAAGAATGCATGTCGATTCTCGAATCTTCAAAAAATAGAGGATTTACCTTTAAAATAATACCAAAAAACGCTAATTTTTTAATTGGAAGTAATAATAGTAACGAAAGAGGTGAGATTATGAAAATAGAGTAAAAAATTACATTTAATGTAATTTATATTTGAAATATTTAGTAATTTCGCAAACTGAAAATCAAAATCACCTTTTAGGTTAACAATATGGCAAGATTTGAATTAAAGCTTCCAAAAATGGGAGAAAGCGTTGCAGAAGCAACCATTACAAACTGGTTAAAAGAAGTTGGAGATAAAATTGAAGCTGACGAAGCGGTACTTGAAATTGCTACTGATAAAGTAGACAGCGAAGTGCCAAGTGAAGTTTCGGGTATCTTGATTGAGCAATTGTTTGGTAAAGATGATCTGGTTCAAGTAGGTCAGACTATCGCAATAATTGAAACCGAAGGTGGAGAGCTTGTGCCAATTGTTAAAGAAGCTGTAGCTGCTGAGGTTGTTGCTGAAGTAACAAAAACGGTGGATGCCGCCAAAGAAAGTGTTGCGGCTCCAGTAGATTTCTCTGATTCTGAAAAATTCTTATCGCCTTTGGTGAAAAATATTGCCAAAGAAGAAGGGGTTTCTGTTGCAGAATTAGCAGCGATTTCCGGAACAGGAAAAGAAGGAAGAGTAACTAAAAATGATATTTTAGAGTACGTAAAAAATAGAGCAAGTCAACCTGTAGCCCCGATAGCTATCGGGACAGCTTCGGTTGCAGCAGTTCAAAAACCAGTTGCAGCTCCAGTTGCTCAAAAAGCGGCTCCGGTATCTGTAAGCGGTGGTGATGAAATTATAGAAATGGACAGAATGCGCAAACTAATTGCGGGTTACATGGTCGCTTCGGTACAAACTTCGGCTCACGTACAATCGTTTATCGAAGTGGATGTGACGAATATTGTAAAATGGAGAGAGAAAAATAAAAATGCTTTCGAAAAGAGAGAAGGAGAAAAATTGACGTATACGCCAATTTTCATGGAAGCAGTTGCAAAAGCATTGAAAGATTTCCCTGGAATGAATATTTCTGTTGATGGAGATTATATCATCAAAAAGAAAAATATCAACCTTGGAATGGCTGCTTCGTTACCAAACGGAAATTTAATTGTTCCTGTTATTAAAAATGCAGATCAGCTGAATTTGGTGGGAATGGCAAAAGCGGTCAACGATTTAGGAGGTCGTGCAAAAGCTGGAAAGCTAAAACCGGACGACACACAAGGCGGAACTTATACGGTTACGAATGTGGGGACTTTTGGAAGTGTGTTTGGTACGCCAATTATCAATCAGCCGCAAGTGGGAATTTTAGCCCTTGGAGCAATCCGTAAAATGCCGGCAGTGATTGAAACTCCTGAAGGAGATTTTATTGGAATTCGTCAAAAAATGTTCTTGTCGCACAGCTATGACCATAGAGTGGTAGATGGAGCATTAGGAGGAAGTTTTGTAAAAAGAGTCGCTGAATATTTAGAAGCTTTTGATGTAAACAGAGATGTTTAAACTTATATAATTACAATTTAAACCCGACCGATTTTTAAAAATCAGTCGGGTTTTTATTTTATTACACGGTTTTAATTACACAAAAAGAGAAGGATTCTTGAAGAAATTATTTGGGGATAATTCGTCAAATTCGTGTTTAACCTATATATTTGTATCCACACAAAATTTAAAAATGGAACTCAAACTCAATAAACCAATTTGCTTTTTCGATCTTGAAACCACAGGAATTGACATCGGAAAAGATAGAATTGTAGAAATCTCGATATTTAAAGTTTTCCCAAACGGAAACAAAGAAAGCAAAACATGGCTGGTTAATCCAACGATTCCAATCCCGCCACAGACAACAGCGGTTCATGGAATTACCGATGAAAAAGTGGCGAATGAGCCTACTTTCAATGAACTGGCGACGCAAGTTTACAATATGATTAAAGACAGTGACTTGGCTGGATTTAATTCGGATCGATTTGATATTCCGTTATTAGCAGAAGAAATGCTACGTGCCGGAGTAGATTTTGACATGAAAAACAGAGTTTCGGTTGATGTACAAACGGTTTTTCATAAAATGGAAGAACGTACCTTGAGCGCGGCACATAAGTTTTATTGCGGGAAAACGCTTGAAAATGCACATTCTGCAGAAGCGGACACCATGGCGACTTATGAAATATTAAAAGCGCAACTGGATCGTTATCCGGAACTGGAAAACGATATGAAATCATTATCGGAGTTTACGACAAGAAAGAAAATCGCTGATTTTGCAGGAATGATTGCCTTTGATAAGGATGATGAGGAAATTTTTGCTTTTGGAAAACACAAAGGAGTGAAAGTGGGTAAAATTCTGGAAACAGAGCCCGGTTATTTCAGTTGGATTCAAAATGCGGATTTTCCATTGTATACCAAGAAAGTTTTAACGGCAATCAAACTTAGAAAACTAAATACAAAATAGTAATCAGTAATCAGTGTTCAGTTTACAGTCTGAACACTAAAAACTGAACACTGAACACTTAAAAAGTATGAAGATCATCTGCATCGGTAGAAATTACATCAATCATATAGCGGAATTGCGTAACGAAAGACCTACGGAACCTGTGGTTTTTATGAAGCCGGATTCGGCCGTTTTGTTGAAGCAGCATCCATTTGTAATCCCGGAATTTTCGGAAGATATTCACCACGAAATTGAAATTATTGTCAAAATAAATAAAGTGGGGAAATACATCGAACCTAAGTTTGCCCATAAATATTATGACGAAATCAGTGTCGGAATTGACTTCACGGCGCGCGATTTACAGGATAAATTAAAAGCAAAAGGGTTGCCTTGGGAAAAAGCAAAAGCATTTGACGGTTCGGCAGTTATAGGAGAATTTTTACCAAAAAATCAATTTAGTTCATTAGAAAATATTACTTTTGAATTAACCAACAACAATAAAACGGTACAAATCGGCAATTCCAGTCATATGTTGTGGAAAATTGATGAGCTTATTTCGTACGTTTCTCAGTTTTTCACGTTAAAAATTGGCGATATTATTTTTACAGGAACTCCGGAAGGAGTCGCTGCAGTAAAGCCGGATGATGTTTTGGAAGGATTTTTAGAGGGACAACAACTATTTAGAATACAGGTAAAATAATGGCTATAAATTACAACCTTTCAAAAGTGTACGCACTTTCAGACAACGATCCAGAATTTGTGAATGAAATTTTGACTTTGTTTGTTACTGAAGTTCCAGACGATTTACTTCAAATTAAAGAAGGAATAAAAAAGAAAGACCACAAGCATGCTTATGCTTATGCGCACAAGATAAAACCTACGCTTGATTTAATGGGCTTAAACATGGCTTTTGAAGAGATTCTTCAAATCGAAGCCTGGACCAAAGCCGAAGGTAAAAAGAAAGACATCAAAGAAACTTTTAAGAGCGTAAAAAACCAAGTTAACGACGCTATCAAAGAAATCAAAAAAGATTTCGATTTGTAATATTGGGGTGTGACCCGCTGAAAAAGCGGGTCGGGCTTCCCGATAGCTATCGGGACGTTGTAAACGAAGTTCACTGAACTCCATAAAAGTAACTATTAGGTGAAGTAATCTCCCGAAAAAAGGGAGGATTTTTACTTTTATTCCTCACGCAAAAAAAAACGGAATGTACTATTTTACACATTCCTCTTTTTAGATTGCAATCTCATAAAAAAAACATCACAAAAAAAATGAAAGCAACCATAGTTACCATTGGTGACGAAATTTTAATAGGCCAAATTGTCGATACGAATTCTGGTTTTATAGCCAAATCATTAGATAAAATTGGTGTTGAAATCAACGAAATGATTTCGATTAGTGACGATAAAAAACACATTCTAGAGACGTTTGCGGCACTTCAAAACAAAGTCGATTTGGTTATTATCACTGGAGGTTTAGGACCTACAAAAGATGATATTACCAAGAAAACATTTTGTGATTATTTTGAAGATGAATTGGTTGCTGATCAAAAAGTGCTGACTCATGTTACGCAACTTATAGAAGGTTTTTATAAACGAACCATTACGCAAATCAATAAAGATCAGGCGCTGGTTCCGTCAAAATGTACGGTGCTTCACAATCAGGTGGGTACTGCGCCAGGAATGTGGATGAAAAAGGAAAACACCGTTTTTATTTCGCTTCCCGGAGTTCCTTATGAAATGAAGTATTTAGTGGAGCATGAAATTATACCAAAAGTTGTTAGAGAATATAAACGTCCTTATATTATCCATAAAACAATTCTCACGTACGGACAAGGCGAAAGTATGGTGGCGGAACGAATAGAGGATTGGGAAAATAATCTTCCGGAATTTATTAAGTTGGCTTACTTGCCTGCGCCGGGAAGAGTTCGTTTGCGTCTTTCGGCTCGTGGGACAGATAAAGAAAAATTAGAAGCTGCTCTTGCCGAAAATGTAAACTCGCTGGATGCCATAATTCATGATATTATCGTTGGTTTTGATGATGATGAAACCTTAGAGGTCGTAGTAGGAAAAATGCTGACAAAGCAAAATAAAACGATTTCCACTGCCGAGAGTTGTACCGGAGGGAATATTGCAGCAGTATTGACATCGGTTTCGGGTTCTTCGAAATATTTCAAAGGAAGTGTTGTTTCATACGCAACAGCCGTTAAAATCGATATTTTGAATATTTCGGAAAGCCTCATAAAAGAAAATTCTGTGGTGAGTAGAGAAGTAGTTTCGGCCATGGCTTTGAACATAAAAAAGATGATGAAAACGGATTATGCAATCGCGACAACCGGGAACGCAGGACCATCAAAAGGAGACTCAAATGCGGAAGTTGGAACTGTTTTTATCGCATTGGCAACACCAAGCGAAGTAATTGTTGAAGAATTTAATTTTGGCCAACCCCGTGAAAAAGTGATAGATAGAGCTGTAATTAAAAGTTTAGAACTATTACAGAAAGAAATTTTAAAAAATGTGTAGTAAATTTGTTGCTTAATAGGTTTATTTTTCTTTTCTTTGCACCCTGATTTTGAATAACGATAAAAGATAAGTATAATGTCAAGAGTTTGTGACCTTACAGGTAAAAGAGCGATGGTAGGAAATAACGTTTCTCACGCTATGAACAAAACTAAGAGAAAATTTTCTGTAAACTTAGTTAAAAAGCGTTTTTATCTTCCAGAAGAAGATAGATGGATTACTCTAAGAGTAGCTGCATCTACGATAAAAACAATTAATAAAAATGGAATCGCTGCAGTTTTGAAAAAAGCGCAGTCAGAAGGATTTATTAAATAATCCATTCCAAAATAAAAAAATAGCAAGATGGCAAAGAAAGGTAATAGAATCCAGGTAATTTTAGAATGTACTGAGCACAAGACTTCAGGTGTTGCAGGAACTTCAAGATACATAACAACAAAGAACAAAAAAAATACACCAGACAGATTAGAGATTAAAAAATTTAATCCAATCTTGAAACGTGTAACTGTTCACAAAGAAATTAAATAATAATTAGAGATTTTAATAAAAATCTCAAATGGTCACATTTGGAGATTTTATTTAAATTTAAATAACATTTGAATCATGGCAAAGAAAACCGTAGCATCGTTACAAACATCTTCTAAGAGATTATCAAAAGCCATCAAAATGGTGAAATCTCCCAAAACAGGTGCATATACATTCGTAGAATCTATTATGGCTCCTGAAGCTGTTGATGAATTCTTGAAAAAGAAATAATTAACAATCACATTATATAGAAAAGCTACTTTCATTCGGAAGTAGCTTTTTTATTTTTTATATTTGTCTAAAATTTTATAGAAGCACAGTAAATTGTCCTCTTTAATTTTTCAGACTTCAGATTGTTTGAAAATCTAAGAAGTCTAACAATCTAATAATCTAAAAAGAAATGAGTTTTTTTAAAAGAATATTTTCATCAGAGAAAAAAGAAACATTAGACAAGAGTCTTGAAAAATCAAAAACAAATTTCTTTTCGAAGCTAACCAAAGCTGTTGCCGGAAAGTCAAAAGTTGATGAGGAAGTTTTAGATAATTTAGAGGAAATCCTTGTTGCCTCAGATGTTGGTGTGAATACTACATTAAAAATAATTACCAGAATCGAAAATCGTGTTGCTTCAGATAAATATCTTGGTATAGAAGAACTTAATCAAATTCTTAGAGAAGAAATTGCTGCTTTATTATCAGAGACAAATACTGGAGAAGCCACAGAATTTGTAATCCCGATAGCTATCGGGGCAGTTCAGACCAAGCCTTATGTTTTAATGGTAGTTGGTGTTAATGGTGTCGGGAAAACGACTACCATTGGTAAATTAGCCTATCAGTTTAAAAAAGCAGGTTATAATGTGGTTCTTGGTGCAGCCGATACTTTTCGTGCCGCTGCCATTGACCAATTACAAATATGGGCGGATAGAGTAGGCGTTCCTATTGTTCGTCAAGATATGGGAAGTGATCCGGCTTCGGTAGCTTTTGATACGTTGCAATCAGCTGTGGCACAAAATGCCGATATTGTCATTATTGATACTGCAGGTCGTTTGCATAATAAAATTAATTTAATGAACGAATTGACCAAAGTAAAACGAGTGATGCAAAAAGTGGTTGGTGATGCACCACACGATGTGTTATTAGTTTTGGATGGATCAACCGGTCAGAATGCTTTTGAACAAGCGAAACAATTTACAGCAGCTACAGAGGTTACTTGTTTAGCCGTTACGAAACTGGACGGAACTGCAAAAGGCGGTGTAGTAATTGGTATCTCAGATCAATTTCAAATTCCAGTAAAATATATTGGTGTAGGAGAAGGAATTGAGGATCTTCAGGTTTTTAATAAGTATGAGTTTGTAGATAGTTTTTTTAAATAATAATTAGAATGGATTTTTCTTCTTTAAAAAACACACCTCCGATGTATCTCTATTTAGTGAGCATCATTTCTTTTATATTGGCAAATCTTATTCGAGATAAAAGTCTTGGTTTTTATTATTTTTTGTTGATAATAGGATTGGTTTTCTTTGTTTTAGGTTTTATGAGACGTTTGAAAACCAAGTAGGCTTATTGGTACAAAGCACTAATTTTTTGCCACAAAGTTTCATCAAAATCGGATAAAGCAAAAGTTGGATTATCAGGATTTGCAACATCTCCCATTCTGATAACGACCATTTTCTTACTTGGAATAACATAGATTTTTTGATCGTTTTTCCCCAGTGCCATATACATATCTGTTGGAGCTGTTGGTATCAAACTGCCATTGAACTGAAGTTGGCTTTGTGGCAAATGATAACTTGATTTTCCATTCAGCCACCATAAATAGCCATATCCCAGATTTATAGTTTGTGAAGTGTTTGTGGCTTCATTAAGATAATTCTCATTCAAAATGGTATTGCTTTCCCATTTTCCTTTGTTGTAAATTAACAAGCCAAAGCGTGCCATGGAGCGGGTTGTACTTCCATAAACGGAATTATTACCAAGTTGAAACCATGCGCCATCCATCCCTATTTTATCTTTCAATTTGGTATTGAAATAGATATTCCAAGTTTGACCGCTGGCTTGAGCAATAACATCCTGTAATTTTACATATACATTATGATACGCCCAACGTGTTCCTGCATCGGCTTTATATTTTAGGTTTGCTGGATCAACATCATCCGTACTATCATCTAATCCGGAAGTCATATTGAGTAAATGCTTGTTTGTAATCAAGTTTTCTTTTGCTAAAGGCAAGCTGGTCCAACCGGCCCCTATGTATTGTGAAACTTTATTGTTGATGTCAATTCGGTTTTCTTGTTGAGCAATTCCTGTTACAGTTGCTGTCAGTGTTTTTCCGGCGCTAGCCCAATACCAATTACTTGTTGCGGAATGACCGTTGAAATAATTTTCCATTACGATTCTTCCGTTAACAAGAATGATAAAAGATTTTGAATTTTTGAGTTCCAAATAATCTAATAGCGGTTGAACGGCAGTTTGTTTCCAACCTAAACTCGCAATAGATTTTGTTTCCCAAGTTGTACCGGTTAGAGGTGGGAAATAGAGTGTTTCTGCAGGTGTTGGAGTAGGAGTTGGTTCAACAGTATCGGAACTGCAGCTACTACAAAAGAATACGATGAGGAGACTGTAGATTATTTTTGACATCTTGCTACTGATTTATTTCTAATTCCTTTAAGACCAAAAATATAGAAAATAGTTTAATGTGTTTCTACTATTTTTGTTTTCTTTGAATTTAATAAGAGTAACTTTGTATTTAGAATAAACATGATTTAACCCGAATTTCCTAGCCCTGATGGAAGCGGCATCCTTTTTCTTGAATTCTGACGAAGGATGAATTTCAAGAAAAAGATATAGCGGACAGCAGGAAACAGCTCCTGAAAATAATAATTATATGAAAAACACATTTAGCATTCTTTTTATAGCATTCCTTTTTGTGGGATGTCAGCAAAAGATTAAGCCTGCAGATATTTCTAAAATAAACGGATATTGGGAAATTGAAAAAGTTGTTTTTGATGCCGGGAAAGACAAGGATTATGGCATGAATGAAAGTTATGATTTTTTTAAAATAGATAATAATAAAGGGATTCGGAAGAAAGTGATGCCACAATTGGACGGGACTTTTTTGGTGAATGATGTTTATGAAAACGTAACGGTGCGATTTGCCGATGACAAAGTATTTTTGGATTATTCGACACCTTACATGAAATGGAGTGAGGAGTTAATTGCTTTATCGGAGGAAGAATTAGTGCTGTTGAACAAGGAAAAAATAGAATATCATTACAAGAAAGCAACACCAATAAATTTACTGGGCGATGGCAAAACGACTAAATAATCAAAGTACGATAGGAGATGTTTTGAAACAAATTATCCAAGTGAATAAACTCCAACCCGGAATGGATCAAATTGACGTTAAAGATGCGTGGAAAAATCTTATGGGAAATGGAGTGAATAGTTACACTAAAAATGTGGTTTTGAAAGGGAGCACTTTATATGTAGAGTTAACTTCGGCAGTTTTGCGCGAGGAATTAAGCCACGGTAAATCTAAAATTGTGGCTATGATTAACGAGGAATTGAGACGTGATGTAGTGAAGGACGTAGTTTTACGATAGACTTCTTAGATTCTTAGATAATTAGACATTTTAGATTTAGAATGTTGTCATGCAAAAAATAGCTTAAAAAAACAAAACCCGCTTCGTTGAAGCGGGTTTTGTTTTTTTAAGAATTTAAGAATCTAAGTAGTCTAGATTAAAACTGCTCTCTTCCAGCAAAATGGAAAGCACCTTCGATAGCTGCATTTTCATCGCTATCAGAACCGTGAACTGCATTTTCTCCGATAGAAGTTGCGTATGCTTTACGGATAGTTCCTTCAGCAGCTTCAGCAGGGTTTGTAGCACCAATTAAAGTTCTGAAATCTTCAACAGCATTATCTTTTTCTAAAATAGCGGCAACAATTGGTCCTCTTGACATGAATTCAACTAATTCACCGTAGAAAGGTCTTGCAGCGTGAACTTCATAAAATGCTTGAGCATCAGCAACAGTTAATTGCGTTAATTTCAAAGAAACAATTTTGAAACCTGCAGTAGTAATCATTGCAAGTATGTTTCCGATGTGTCCGTTAGCAACAGCATCAGGCTTAATCATTGTAAAAGTTCTATTTGTAGCCATTTTGTTTGTGTTTTTTAAATTTTGTGCAAAAATAGACTTTTTTTATGAATGTATTTTAATAAATAAATAATTAAAAGATGATTATTTGATATTAGTGATGTTGTTTTTAAATCTTATACTTTGAAAATCAATTTGTTCTTGTAGAAATACCATAATAGGATTGTCCAAAAGCCAACATAAATCAATGCGAAAGCTAAAGAAGCTGTCATTGGATTATTAAAAAATGGGAGTACTCCAAAAGAATAGAGATAATCTAAAAGATTAATTTGTTCTGTTGGTGTTTTTGGATTCTGAAATTGGATCATCGAAAAGATTCTTGGAATTATTCCCGAAAAGAAAAATACAATCATAGGATTTACTCCCCAAATTAAAAACAGCTTAGTCCATTTTGTATGGTTTTTAATATCAATTAAATAATATAACAATGCCAAACATAATGTTGCTAAACCAGCGGTATATAGTACATAAGAGCTAGTCCAAATAGATTTATTTATTGGAAATACGATGCTCCAGATTAATCCAATAACTACAAGAATGAGCCCAATTCCTCCCATTTTTTTAGCAATTTCAAGCTTGCCGGTTTGAAGGTTTAGCAAATTTCCGATACCCATTCCAATGATTCCTGATGCAATTGCGGGTATTGTGCTTAAAACGCCTTCAGGATCCCAGGTTTTTGTTTGTGCCCACATATGGTTTTCTAATAGTACGCTATCAATCCACGCCGCAAAATTAGTTCCCTTTTCAAAGTTTGGCGCACCAACTCCGGGAACTGGAATCAGAGACATTAATCCCCAATAAAGCAATAATATGGATAAAGCGACCAGAAGTTGTGTTTTTTGATTTGTTTTTAAATATAAGAGTGAAACAAAGAAATAAACAATTCCAATACGTTGTAAAACTCCCGGAATTCTAACGCCTTGATAGGCTTCGATTCCGCTAAAAGCTAAAATCAGTAAAATGCCAAAAACAGAAAATGCCAAATAGGTCTTTGTTTTTGAATTGAAGTTGCCCATAAGCGCATAAGCTACTGCAAAAGTTATTGCCAATCTACTGAGTAATAGTGGAATTCCTTGGAGTCCGAAGAGTTCTATTTTTCCAAAATAATTCAGGAATAATCCTAAACAGAATATTCGTAAGGAACGAACAATTATTTTATTAAAAACTCCAGCATCAAAAATTTTGTTAGGCATTGCAAATGGAATTGCAGTTCCTAAAATGAAAATAAAGAAAGGAAAAACTAAATCTGTAGGCGTACAGCCATGCCATTCTGCGTGTTCTAAAGGTGGGTAAATTGATGCCCAACTGCCTGGATTATTTACAATGGTCATCAATATGATGGTAAATCCTCTAAATACATCCAGTGAAATTAAGCGTTCTTTGGTCATTGTTTCTTGGTTTATTTGGTTTTGACAGTTAATTTTTGTCTGGTTTAAGGAAGTGTTATTATGTTGAAATTATTCTCCAGTGGTTTAAGATGGTTCATTAAGATAGGAATCAAATTTTCTCCGTATTCCAAATAAAATTCCGAAAAATTAGCCTGGCGCTCCTGTAAACTTTGGTTGGGGAATAATTCATTTTGCAAGTCGGTAATGCGTTGCAATTGTTCCGTATGTTTGCGTTTTTGGGCTTTTAATAACCTTCTTTCCAGATTTTCCAATCCTTTTATTTGTTTCGCTTCCTGCGCTTTTACAGCTCCGGTAAAGGATTTGTCGGTTTGATGAACTAATGAGTGTAAATAATGAAATTGATTTTTTAAATGTTCTTTTTGGATGGTTAAATCAATAGGGAATTCTGAGAATACTTTTACTTTCTCATCGATTAAATCGACTTGTTTGCTAAACAAAGCTGCCCAAGACAAATCTAATTTGTCTGCTTTTTTTGCTTGTTTTTCGGTTGCTAAAAGGACTGAGTTTCTAAGTAAAAGCATTGGAAAAGGTACGTTTACGAATTCAAAAAAAGATTTTAGTTCTAACCAATACGCGATTTCTCCACCTCCGCCGATGTAGCATAAATTAGGCAGAATCACTTCTTGATACAACGGACGCATAATCACGTTTGGACTGAATTTTTCAGGATGGTTTTCTAAAAGTGATAAAATTTCCATTTCTGAAAACTTGATTTTAGTGTGATTTACTTTGTAGGTATCGTTTTCAAAGAGGATGCGTTCTCGTAAATCATCTTCGATGTAAAACAAATTGATTTCACGGGGATTCACTTGAACCGTATAATCTTTTAATTTATCAGCGGTTTCAAGCACCAATTTATGGGATGACTGTTGCAGTAATTCTTCTTTTATAAAAGGAATGAAGTTGCGTTTTAAATCGGGATTATCCGCGTCCAAAATGACTAAACCATACGCTCCAAAAAGGGCATTGGCCAAAAATCTCGTGGCATCGGCTAAATTATCGTGATTGAGATAGGAATCCTCAAACAGTTTTTTTAGTGTATTTGCATTCGTACTGGAACCTAATTCCAGCGCATATACTTCAAGGAAATCAGCTAAACCTTCAGTAGACAATCGTCCAACGGGACCAGTGCTTTCTTTGTTCCAACGGAATTTTTTGCCTTTAAAATTAAAATAATTGATTTCTTCAAAATCATGGTCTTCGGTCGCCATCCAGTAAATGGGAACAAAACTATAAGCAGGATATTTCGCTTTTAATTCATTGGTTAAATTAATAGTCGAAATAATTTTGTACAAAAAATACAATGGTCCGCTGAATAAATTCAGTTGATGACCAGTGGTAACGGTAAATGTATTGGTGTTGGCTAAAGCGGCAATATTTTGTTTGGTCAAAGTTGAAGCTTCCAAATTTGAATATTGTTTTTCTAATGTGGAAACTAATATCTGTCTTTTGAAATTGCCATTGCTATTGTCATTGAATTTTTTTTGCTTTTCAATGATTTGTGCTTCAAAGTTTTCTAGAATTGGAAACTGATGGTATAAAGACTGTAGATTTGGCTTTTGATCTAAATAATCATTCATTAATGAAGAGAAATATCCTGAATTCTGATAGCTGATACAGTCGGTTGGCATAGTTTTGAGTTTCTAAATTTGTCGCTAAAGTAAGAAAAAGTAAAGTTATGTTTTTTTGGTTTAAGATATGTTTAGGAAAAGAGTAATTATCGCTTCAAAGTAAAATGACCTCTATGTTCTTTTCCATCGGCTCTGGTCACTACAAACCAATAATCATCGGATGGAAGTTCTTGCCCATTAAAAGTGCCGTTCCAACCCGAATCGTTATATTGTAACTCTTTGATGAATTTTTCATAACGATCAATGATTTTAATTTTCAGGCCAGGTTCAAAATAGGAGAGTTTAATCTTCCAAGTATCGTTGAACCCATCCCCGTTTGGCGTGAAGAATTTTGGATACATTAATAAATACACTTCTTCATTTACAGTTCCACATTCATTTTTATCGTGAACATATACAGTATAACTTCCATTATTTAAATCATTGAAAACATTGCTGTCCTGATAGTGAATTCCATCTATAGAGTATTCATAATTGCCCAAACCAGTAGCATAAACCGTAATCACGTTTTCGTCATTGGTCCAATCTTGGGTTGTTATTTTGTTAATGGTGGCCGGATTTGATAAAAAGACATTGAAGTTTTTTCTTGATGTACAAATTAATGGATTATTATTTTCTGTAACATCAACCCAATAATTTCCTGGCTGATTGATTGAAATGGTTTGGTGTGTTTCAGTAGTTGACCATGAATAAGTATAGAAGCCCGTACCTGCATCGATAATAACGTTTTTGTTTACGCAAAGAGGATAAGCGTCCAGCATATTTATTATAGGAGAGGCAATAAAGTTGAATTTCAATTCCGCTACTTTGTAGCAAGAGGTGACGGGGTTCGTAATTCTAACGTAAACCGTGTTGTTGCTATTGCTTAAATTACAAGAGGAGATGTTGGTGATTTGACTTGAAACGGTATTGTTTTCCGCACCCAAAAGACTATTGTAATAAGTAAAACGATAATTTGTAGAATTGGGAATAAGATTAGCATTGTAAATAGTTAAATCAATATTTTCCGAGCCATCATTTAAGTTATCACACTCTGTTGTTTGATAATCATTGGCAGGAGGAATAGTTAAATAGGCACTATAGACATAAGCAGTATTTGTTAGAGACTTGCAACTTATACCTTTTTTTACAACAAGTGAATAAGAAGTGTTGCTTATTAAATTAGTAATGAAAGGATTAGTAGTCCAATTGATTCCCCCATCAAAACTATATAAATCACCAAGTGTTGTAATAGCGATGCTGGCATAAGTGCCACAACCTGCTGGAGTTAGTGTATATTGCGGATAGCTATTTTCTAAATTATTCAAATAGACATATACATTTGGCGACGTACATCCTTGTGCGTTTTTAATTTTTATGATATAACTTCCAGCAGTTAGATTACTTAAAGTATTGGATGTTTGCCAAGTGGTACCACCGTCGAAACTGTATTCAGCGGCAGAGCTGGTAATGGCGATACTTCCTAAATTAGAGCAATAAGGTTGATTGGCAATGTATATTGGGGCTGGCAAAAACTCGCTATAGAAAGTCACGCTATTAAAATTTGAGATACAGCCAAATTGATCTTTTGTACGAATCAGATAGGTTCCTAAAGGCAGGTTGGTTGCTGTATTGTTTGATGTCCAGGTAACACCATCGTCAAAACTGTAGGCTGCGGCAGAAGTAGTTATTGTAATGCTTCCAAAACCGCCACAACTGGTTGGGTTAACTGAGCTATAAGAAGGAAATGAGGATAAATAAGGAATTATATTAATGCTTGTATTGTAAGAAATACAACCTGATGCTGTTTTTATTTTTATGCTATAACTGCTAATAGCCAAATTGCTCATTGTAGCATTTGTTGTCCAAGTGGCGCCACCATCATAACTATATTCAGAGGCTGGAGATGTAATGGCTATTGTTCCTGTGCTCACAAAACAAGTAGGTTGTGTAACCTGAATTGTTGGCTGTACAGCAACTTGATTGGCTATAATTGTAACAGATCCATTCGCAACACAACCCGTCGCATCCGTAACGGTAACGGTATAAGTTCCTATGGCGTTAACTACAGTACTTTGGGTCGTGGCTCCATTAGACCATAAATAACTGGATCCTGGAGAGGCGGTTAGGGTAGTGCTTCCGCCACAAACATTCAAAATACCTGATATGGTAGCAGTAGGGTTTTTTACTACCAGTTGAATCGCTATTATTTTAAAACATGTCGCATCTTTAGAAGCCCTCACAAAAATAGTGGTACTCGTACTCTCATAATTTAAAAAATTAGCAATAGCATTTGTGTCATTGGTAGCATCATTAAGAGTAGTAAAATAACTAAAGGTCAATCCGGGTTGAATACCCGCAATAAGTGCATCGGCATTGGTCAAGTTGAAAAATTCTTTTCCATTGTGGTTGGTGTCGCAAAGTTCTAAACTTCCTGTTTGAAGTGTGAAATTACAAGTGCTACTACAATTCATAAATGAAATATCCCAACCTGGATTAGCGTCGTCATCTGTTGCAGAAGCAAAACTTGTTCCATTACAATTGGTTTGTGTAATGCCGTAATTGATAGTTACCCCAACATTATAATTGCCAGTGGTTACATTAATTAAATTGGCAGCTTCCAAATTAAAACAAAATTTATGGTTCACTAAATCCAATGATAAAGGAGTAGAGGTTGTATAAATTACTGTGTTTGTGTTATCATAAACTTTCATTGTAATTGATGTAACTGTAGCAGAAATACCGCCGGAATTAGGTAAAGTATAATTTCCACAAACAGAAATGGGCATGCTTGGGCAAATTTTATATAATGGATCCAGTTCAATACTTCCTTGTGAATTTTCAGTAGAATGTAACAAACAAATATCATCTATGTAAGCATAACCAAAATGTCCCATCAAACCACATCTTGTAGCCATAAACTCAACCGTAAATTCTTCATTGTTAGGAATAGAAGAAATATCTAAAATACCAGATTGCCAATTTTTGGTATACAATACGATACTTCCTCCTTCTAAATTAGGTGCTTGTGTGAAAATACAATTCGTTGGATCACCAATTAGACAAAATTCACTGACAACAACACCATTTTTATTCAAAACCCGGGCTTTAAAATAAGGTTGCTCATTATTATGACCACTTTCTGTAATACTTTGTAAAATTGCTTTGTAATTAAATTTTAAAGTAGTTTCGTTATTGGTTTTAAAACGCTTTGCCTGAACCATTCCCATATTGTAATTAGAGGATTTATAGTTCACTTTTAAAGAATATTGATCAAAAGCATTTATGTTGCCAATGTATTCATCCAAAAAATTCGATGGTATTGTAGAAACCATCAAACTACTATTATTTGGGTCGTATTGCCTGATATTTTGATTTGCAGTTTCTGTAACTGATTTACATTGTATAGGATTTTGAACAAATCCTTCGGTGAACATGAAGTCTTTTAAAACATTGACTCCTGTTACAGTTTCATATTCTTCAAATCCACTATTGGAACACATCTGAACAGCAGTTTGTGCTAATGATAAACGATTACTTATTTTGGTGTCAAAGTCAATGTTTTGTTGTTTTTTTTCAAAATAGGTCTTGCGCTCTATGGAATCAGTTATTAAACGACCATTCTGATCTTCGATTTTTATATTTCTGATAGAGGAAAAACCAGAAACCTTTTTATCATGTAAAGGTTGTAATGTATTTTGTGCAAAGATTGTAAAACAAGTAAAATAGAATAAAACGACAAAGATATTTCTCACAGTAAGAGTATTTAAAAGGACCCAAATATAGCTAAATATTTACAAATTAAAACAGGAAAAGGTATTATTTAAAACCGTCTTTAAGTTTTGATAGTTTTTATCTCACTTGTAAATGACTAGCACAAATTTTTACGCAAAAACCGATAAATATCCCTTATTTTTGCACAAAACGTATTCCTTTTGAAAACCAAATTATTCTTAATTACGCCTCCTTTTACCCAACTGAATACACCGTATCCGGCAACCGCTTATATCAAAGGGTTCCTGAATACCAAAAATATTGAGTCTGTTCAGGCGGATTTGGGTATCGAAGTGATTTTGAAATTGTTTTCGAAAGTCGGGTTAGAGAAATTGTTTAAAGTTGCAAGTTCAACGTTTAAAGTTGGAGAAGCTTCGGATAATTCTAAAAGAATTCACGCTTTACAAGATGAATATCTAAAAACTATCAATCCGGTAATTGCTTTTTTACAAGGGAAAAATCCAACATTGGCGCTTCAAATTTGTCAGGAAGATTTCTTGCCGGAAGCGTCCCGATTTGCGCAATTAGAAGAACTCGATTGGGCTTTTGGAACGATGGGAACACATGACAAAGCCAAGCATTTAGCGACTTTGTATCTCGAAGATATTTCGGATTTTATTGTGGAATGTGTCGATGCTAATTTTGGTTTCAGCCGCTATGCAGAACGTTTGGGACGAAGTGCGAATTCTTTTGACGAATTGTATGAAGCCTTGCAACAGGAACCAACTTATATTGATACCGTTCTTCTTTCTATTTTAAAAGAGAGAATAGAAACCATTCAACCTACATTATTCTTGATTTCAGTTCCGTTTCCAGGGAATTTATATTCGGCTTTTCGTTCCGCACAATGGGTGAAGAAGAATCATCCAAACATCAAGATTTCTATGGGTGGCGGTTTCCCTAATACTGAATTGCGTTCGCTTTCGGATGCACGCGTTTTTGAGTTTTTCGATTTTATTACGTTGGACGATGGCGAAATGCCAATCGAATTGCTTGTGGATGCTGTCACCCCGAGCGTGTCATCCCGAGCGCAGTCGAGGGACGAGGGGCAATTTAAAAGAACATTTCTACTTGAAAACGGAAAAGTAGTTTATAAAAATAATTCCCTAAAACACGATTACAAGCAATCGCAAGTAGGAACGCCTGATTATTCGGATTTGCTTTTGGATAAATACATTTCGGTTATCGAAATTGTGAATCCCATGCACCGAATGTGGAGCGATGGGCGCTGGAATAAACTTACCATGGCGCATGGTTGCTATTGGGGAAAATGTACGTTTTGCGATATTTCTTTGGATTATATAAAAATCTACGAACCGGTTGCCGCTAATTTATTGTGTGATCGAATGGAAGAAATGATTGCACAAACAGGTGAGAACGGATTTCATTTTGTTGACGAAGCGGCACCTCCGGCTTTGATGCGCGCTTTGGCACTCGAAATTCTTCGCAGAAAATTAGCAGTGACTTGGTGGACGAACATTCGATTCGAAAAAAGCTTTACCAAAGATTTGTGTCTGCTTTTAAAAGCTTCCGGTTGTATCGCCGTTTCCGGTGGATTGGAAGTAGCTTCCGATAGATTATTAAAACTGATTGATAAAGGCGTAACAGTCGAGCAAGTGGCGAAAGTCACCCGAAACTTCACCGAAGCAGGTGTCATGGTTCATGCGTATTTAATGTACGGATATCCTACGCAAACCGTTCAGGAAACGGTAGACAGTCTCGAAATGGTACGTCAATTATTTGAAGTGGGCATATTGCAATCGGGATTTTGGCATCAGTTTGCCATGACAGCGCACAGTCCTGTGGGAATGTATCCGGAGAAATTTGGTGTTTTGAAAGAAACGGAAGCCATTGGAACTTTTGCCAATAACGATATTAATTATACCGATTCAACAGGAATTGACCATGATAAATTCAGTTTTGGATTGAAAAAATCCTTGTTCAACTTCATGCACGGAATCTGTTTTGATTACGAGTTGCAGGATTGGTTTGAGTTTAAAATTCCAAAGACTAAAATTTCACCTGATTTTATTTTTGATGCCTTACAGGAAGAAGAGGATTTCAATAGTAAACCCACAGCCAAAATTGTTTGGTTAGGCGGGAAGCCATTTACAGAACATTTTACCAAATCCAAAAAAGGGAATTCTTGGGAAATGATGACTTTGACTTTTCATGATAAAAAGGAAAGTTTCAGTATTCAAACGAATAAAAATGAAGGAGAATGGCTGGTAGAAATGCTACAAAAAATCTCCGTTTCGAATGCTAAAATTTATAATTACCAAGAAGTTAAAGCTGATTTTGAATCACATCTGGAAGACTTTGAATTGTTTTGGTACTCAAAGCCTATTAAAACTCTCAGAGAGTTTGGATTATTAGTCTTATAAGTTTTTCCGCCTAACTATATCTATTTAGCATAAAACTTAATTTTTGGTTTACGAAAACGTTTTCTTTTACTTATTTTTACGATTCTAAAATAGAAACAAATGAGTATTGGTTATAAAGTTAATGTAAACGACACTTTTCATTTTGATTTGGAAAAGGAAAGTGTTTCACAACTGGATGCAGTGCGTGTGGAAACGAATAAGTTCCATATTTTACACGAAAACACTCCTTATCAAGCGGAAATCATCACTTCTGATTTTCTTCAAAAAAACTATACCGTCAAGGTAAACAACAACACGTATACCGTTGCCATTTCAAATCCTTTGGATATTTTGATTAAGGAAATGGGATTCGAAACGGGACTTACCAAACAAGTCAATTTTATCAAAGCACCTATGCCCGGATTGATTCTCGAAATCAGTGTTGTGGTTGGACAAACAGTAAAAGAGAATGACAACCTGATTATTTTGGGTGCCATGAAAATGGAAAACAGTTTTCTTTCCCCGCGAGATGGCGTTATCAAAACCATATCGGTACTGATGGGAGATGCCGTAGATAAAGGACAGTTGTTAATTGAATTCGAATAAAACACCACTAATTCGCTAGTTAAAAATAGAATGTTGAATTATTCAACGCAAGTGATTGTAAGAGGATTAAAAATCAGCGAATCTGCGGTTAAAAAATAAAAAATGAAAAAATTATTAGTTGCCAATAGAGGGGAAATCGCCATCAGGGTGATGAAAACCGCACAAAAAATGGGCATTAAAACCGTAGCAGTTTATTCAACTGCCGACAGAAATGCACCGCATGTAAAATTTGCCGATGAGGCCGTTTGGATTGGAGAAGCACCTTCGAGTCAATCGTATTTATTAGGGAGCAAAATTATAGAGGTTGCGAAATCTTTAAACGTAGATGCCATTCATCCGGGTTATGGATTTTTGAGTGAAAATGCTGATTTTGCTGAAGAAGCGGAGAAAAACAACATCATTTTTATTGGTCCAAAGTCGAAAGCGATAAAAATCATGGGAAGTAAACTGGCGGCTAAAGATGCCGTTAAGCAATACAATATTCCAATGGTTCCCGGTTTTGACAAAGCCATTACGGATGTCGAAAAAGCAAAAGTGGTTGCCAAAGAAATTGGCTTTCCGATACTGATTAAAGCATCTGCCGGAGGTGGTGGAAAAGGAATGCGTGTGGTAGAAAGTGAAGCTGATTTCGAATCTCAAATGGATCGTGCCATCAGTGAAGCAATTGCTGCTTTTGGAGACGGTTCTGTTTTTATCGAAAAATATGTGGGCTCGCCAAGGCATATCGAAATTCAGGTGATGGCGGACAGTCATGGTAATGTGTTGTATTTATTCGAAAGAGAATGTAGCATCCAGCGTCGTCACCAAAAAGTAATTGAAGAAGCGCCTTCTTCGGTTTTAACTCCGGAATTGCGTAAAAAAATGGGTGAAGCAGCCGTTTTGGTGGCTAAATCTTGTGATTATTTAGGAGCTGGAACCGTCGAATTTTTATTGGACGAAAACAATAATTTCTACTTCCTAGAAATGAATACCCGTTTGCAGGTGGAACATCCCGTTACGGAATGGATTACTGGAACCGATTTGGTAGAACTGCAAATTAGAGTGGCCAGAGGAGAAGCATTGGCAATCAAACAAGAAGATTTGAAAATAAAAGGACATGCGATGGAATTGCGTGTGTATGCGGAAGATCCGATGAATGATTTCTTGCCGAGTGTTGGTTATTTGGATGTCTATCAATTGCCTGTTGGCGAAGGAATTCGTGTGGATAATGGTTTTGAACAAGGGATGGATATTCCGATTTATTACGATCCTATGTTGGCCAAATTGATTACTTATGGAGAAACCCGTGAAGAAGCGATTCAAATTATGATAAAGGCCATTGAAGACTATCATGTGGAGGGTGTGCAGACGACACTGCCTTTCGGGAAATTTGTTTTTGAACATGAGGCGTTTCGTTCCGGAAAATTTGACACACATTTCGTAAAGAACTATTACAATGCTGATGTGTTGAAAAAACAAATGGCACAAGAAGCCGAAATAGCTGCTTTGGTGGCTTTGAAACAATATTTTGAAGATCAAAAAATAGTACGCTTACTAAATTAAAATTGTTGTTTTAACCATTAAGAAATTAAGAAAAATTAAGCACTGCTTTTCTAAATAAAACTTAATTTCTTAATGGTTTTAAATAAAATTAGCGAATTGGCGGTTAAAAAAGAACAGTATGAAAGACAAAATAAATACATTAAACGATAAAATTGCCGAAGCGCATTTGGGTGGTGGCAAAAACAGAATTGCAAAACAACATTCGAATAAAAAACTAACGGCGAGAGAACGCGTCGAGTATTTGATGGACGAAGGTTCTTTTGAAGAAATCGGGATGTTGGTGACCCACCGAACGTCTGATTTTGGAATGGAAAAAGAACTGTATTACGGTGATGGTGTCATTACGGGATATGGAACCATAAACGGACGATTGGTCTATATTTTTGCACAGGATTTCACGGTTTTTGGTGGTTCATTATCCGAAACCCATGCCGAGAAAATCTGTAAAGTTATGGATATGGCAGTCAAAATGGGAGCACCTATGATTGGATTGAATGATTCTGGTGGAGCACGTATTCAGGAAGGTGTTCGTTCTTTGGGAGGTTATGCCGATATTTTTTATAGAAATGTACAAGCCAGCGGTGTGATTCCGCAAATCTCAGCTATTATGGGACCTTGCGCTGGTGGAGCCGTGTATTCTCCTGCGATGACTGATTTTACGATGATGGTTGAAGATACCAGTTATATGTTCGTAACAGGGCCAAATGTGGTAAAAACCGTGACCAACGAAACCGTGACTTCGGAGGAATTGGGTGGTGCGAGTACGCATTCCACTAAATCTGGTGTGGCGCATTGCACCTCGACTAATGATGTGGAATGTCTGGAGGATTTGAAACGCTTGTTGAGTTATTTGCCACAAAGCAACAAAGAAAAAGCACACAATTTACCTTACGAACTCAATGATGAGGTACGTACCAAATTAGCGACTATTATTCCGGATAATCCCAACAAACCGTACGATATGCACGAGGTGATTGGTGGTATTATTGATGAAGATTCGTTTTTTGAAATTCATAAAAATTATGCCGAAAATATCCTTGTTGGTTTTGCCCGATTGGGAGGAAAAAGTATTGGGATTATAGCCAACCAACCGATGATTTTAGCCGGTTGTCTCGATGTGAACAGTTCGAAAAAAGCAGCTCGATTTACCCGTTTTTGCGATTGTTTTAATATTCCGTTATTGGTTTTGGTGGATGTACCGGGATTTTTACCGGGAACCGACCAAGAGTGGAACGGGATTATTGTTCATGGTGCGAAATTGTTGTACGCCCTTAGCGAAGCAACCGTGCCAAGAGTAACCGTAATCACCCGTAAAGCCTATGGCGGTGCGTATGATGTAATGAACTCCAAACACATTGGTGCCGACATGAATTTTGCCTGGCCAACTGCCGAAATTGCAGTGATGGGAGCCAAAGGCGCTTCTGAAATTATCTTCAAGAAAGAAATTAACGAAGCCGAAGACCATGAAGCAAAACTTTTGGAAAAAGAAGCGGAATATGCCGATTTGTTTGCGAACCCATATACAGCAGCGCAACGTGGTTTTGTAGATGAGGTAATCTTACCGCAAGACACCCGACGCAAATTGATAAAAGCCTTTAGTATGCTCGAAAATAAAGTGAGTGTTACTCCTAATAGAAAACACGGGAATATTCCTTTGTAATTGTTGGATAGAATTGAAGAAACCACCTGATGAAGGTGGTTTTTTTGTTTTATGCTTTCTAAATTATTTTTCTAATACGAACCGAAACCCAATCCCGTGTAAATTTTCTATTGCAACTCCTTTTTCGTTGGCAAGTATTTTACGCAATCGGGAAATAAAAACATCCAGACTACGTCCCATAAAATAATCGTCATCGCCCCAAAGTGAAGTAAGGATTTGTTCTCGTTTTAGAACTACATTTTTATTGTCTAGAAATAATTTCAAGAGTTCGGATTCGCGTTGCGTGAGGGGTATCTTTTCGTTTTCGTTGTATAGAATAAAATTTTTGGTATCAAATTGGTATTTACCGATTTCATAAATCGATTTCTCAGCAGTATTATTTTTATGGGAACGTTTCAGAAAAATCTCTATTTTTAGGATTAATTCTTCAATACTGAAAGGCTTTACGAGATAATCATCGGCTCCCAAACGCAATCCTTTAATTCGATCTTCCTTCAAGGTTTTTGCCGAAAGGAATATAATAGGAATATCAATATTGACCTTTCTAATTTCAGTAGCCAATTCGAATCCGTCCATTTTGGGCATCATAATATCCAGAATGCAAATATCAAAATCGCCTTTTTTGAAGTTTTCCATACCTATTTTTCCATCGCAACAATGTGTCACTTCATAGTGGTTTTGCTCCAAATTATCTTTGGTAAGGAATGCTAATGTCGCATCGTCTTCGGCATAAAGAATTCTGGAAGTACTCATTGTTTATTAGGAATTAAAATGGTTAGGGTAATGCCTTTTTCGATATTATTGGTAGCGTTAATTTTCCAATGATGCAAATTGCAAATCTTTTTTACATAATACAAACCCAATCCAAACCCATTGACTTCATTGCTTTTTTTACTTGGAATTCGGTAAAACTTGTCGAATATGAAAGAGAGGTTTTTGTTTGAAATTCCGATTCCGTTATCAATAAATTCGAGTTTTAACACGTGATTTTCTTTCGATAATCGGATAACAATTTCGGGTTTCGCATCGCAATATTTTGCGGCATTGTCAAGGAGATTGTAAACTAAATTATTGAAATGAAAGGAGTCTGCAATTATTGTATAATCAGGTGAATCTGATTTGATTGTTGTTGTAATTTCAGGATATTTTAGTTTGATGTTTTCGATGGCATTTTCAATTATCGGAATTATCGCAATGTTTTCTGTATTCAACTCCAAAGGAGAATAATCGGATTTGGCTATTGTCAAAATTTTCTCGATATGCTGGTTTAGTTTATTGCTTTGATTGATAATAATTTCGGCGTAGGTGTAGAGTTTTTTATCCTTTTTGATGGGTTCTTGCTTGATTAAATAATTAGAAGCAATCAAAATGGATGATAACGGTGTCTTGAATTCATGCGTCATATTATTAATGAAATCCCGTTGTAATTCGGAGTATTTTTTTTGCTGTAAAAGCGTAAAAATAGAATAGACATAAATCAGTAAAATAAGAATTAACACCAACGAAAGTACAAACCAAAACCGCAATGAACTGAACAAATAAGTGGTTTCATTGGGGAAACGAATGGCAAAATAATATACTAAATCCCTATGTTTTGGGAAATAAATAGACTGTTTTCCTTTTGATTTGTCCGACAAAGAAATATAGTTTCCATATACCATTTCATCGCTTTGGCAATTGTACATGGCATATTCAAAATCGGTCGCGAGATTCATTTTTTTGAACTCGGATTTTAGATAAAACTCTAAAATGTCAGGCTCAAAATCATTATCGATATTCACTACATAATAATCATTTGATATTTTTTTTACCGGATTTTCTGTGGGTAAATCATGGTTGGTACCTTGGTATAATTTTTTGGCAACCTCAAGTAAGGCGATATGTGTTTTTTGGCTGAACTTTTTTTCCTCAATAGTAAAAGCTTCTTTAGTCCAAAGCAGTTGCGCTACCAGTATGCCAATGATGGCAATGATCCCGAGAACGATGATACTGTTGAGTTTGTTTAGTTGCAAGTAAAATAGATTTTAAAGTGTAATATTAATCAAAATTACATTCAAAAATTGCCATTAACAAGTCGTTAACAAACATTTGAAACTGCTTAACAGGAGCCAAAGATTTTCTAATCTACTTTTGGTATGTTCAAATGAAATAATCTATTGTATAACTATTATAAAAATCAAATTATGAAAATCATCAAAATTTCAATGTTGGCATTAACTCTAGGATTAATGTCATTTTCAGCCATCGCTCCAGCAAATGCTTTGGTGTCAAAAGTTTCGTCTGTTGCTTCGTCCATTTTATGGAAAAGTGAGAGTATAGATGTAGGGCAAATTCCTCATAACACACCAAAAGCCATTAATTATGAATTTAAAAACACAGGAAAAACAACGGTAATAATCACTAACGTACAAGGGTCATGCGGTTGTACAGCAACCGATTATACCAAAACACCAATTCTTCCTGGGAAATCTGGAAAAGTTACTGCTACGTACAATGCGGCCAATAAAGGTGCTTTTACAAAAACGGTTACAGTTACAACAAATGCCGAGGGAACTCCAAAAGTATTGACCCTTAAAGGAATTGTTATTTAGGTTTTGAAGGTTGTTTAAAATGTTAAAAACTCGATTCGTCTTAGATAAATCGAGTTTTTTTATGCCTAATCTGAGTTTTTTTGCTTGTAATTTGATTTTTTTAGATCAATCATTTTTAAATAAAATGTTTATCTTTCCTTTTTTAAATTTAAAAAATGAAATACAACAGATGTGGGAAAAGCGGTTTATTACTGCCACAAATATCTTTAGGATTATGGCATAACTTCGGTTCGGTGGATAATTTTGAAAATGGGGAGAACATTGTCATAGCCGCTTTTGATAAAGGAATTACCCATTTTGATTTGGCTAATAATTATGGTCCGGTTCCGGGTTCGGCAGAGACTAATTTTGGTAAAATACTGAAAAATAATTTTCAGGGAAATCTGCGTGATGAAATCGTAATTACAACCAAAGCCGGTTACACCATGTGGAACGGTCCTTATGGCGACTGGGGTTCCCGAAAATATTTGTTATCAAGTTTAGACCAGAGTTTGAAGCGTATGAATCTGGAGTATGTAGATATTTTTTATTCACATCGTTTTGATCCGGAAACGCCTTTGGAGGAAACCATGATGGCCTTGGACTATGCCGTGCGAAGCGGAAAAGCGTTATATGCGGGGATTTCCAACTATAATGCAGAACAAACCAGAGAAGCTACCGAGATTTTGAAACGATTGGGAACACCTTGCTTGATTCATCAAGTGAAATATTCGATGTTTGTTCGGCAACCAGAAGCGGGATTATTAGATGTTCTGGAAGAAAAAGGAGTAGGTTGTATTGCTTTTTCGCCTTTGGCACAAGGACTTTTAACGGATAAATACCTGAAGGGGATACCTGAAAATTCCAGAGCTTCTAATCCAAACGGGCATTTGCAATCAGAAGAAGTTTCTGAGGCAAAAGTTGAAAAGATTGTAGCGTTGAATGAAATAGCGAAAGGACGAAGCCAGTCTTTGGCTCAAATGGCATTGGCTTGGTTGTTAAAAGACAACCGAATTACTTCTGTTTTGATTGGTGCGAGTTCAGTTGGTCAGTTAAATAATAATATTGACAGTTTGCAAAATCTGGATTTTTCTGCAGCCGAATTGTTGGAGATTGAGAAGATTCTGGGATAATTACAGTATAGAAATGATCTATTGATTGGATGTATGCAAAAAAGATAAATTAGATTACTTAGTCCGTTTCTGATAAAGAATAAAGATGTTCCATTTTGAAAAAATAGGCAAAGTCTGAAAGAAAATGGAAAAGTAGGGATTTAAATGGATCAAAGAGCAAGGTTAGGGAGCTTTTACGAAAGTATACCGTTGATAAATAAACCTTTATTAAAGTAATCTCCGTCAGTTTTAATTGATTGGAGATTCTTTTTATAATAAAAAAAGGTTAACTTGCGCTAAAGAAAAAAAGTGATATATCTTACAAAAATGTGTAATGTATTTTAGTTTTACTTTTTAGATTTGACTTTATTCCATGAAGAGATTAATTCATTTAAATACGTATTCTAAACTACTGTTGTTGATACTTTCGACAAGTATTTTCTTTTTTCTAATTTACATCTCACTCTACCTTTATACCGTTCAAGAAGAACATCATTTTTACAAAACTACATACAATCAATACGACAAAGAAGTAAAGTCTCTTTTTAGGCTCAATTCCAAAACGGCTACAGCCACTATTATTGATGTTACCTATTGGGACGAGTTGGTCCATTTTACAAAAACAAAAGATAAAAAGTGGTATGATAAATATATTTTAAGTGTATTTGAATCGTATGAATCGGATTACATTGGTATTTATGGTTTAGATCAAAAAATAATAAATAAAACAGCTTCATCTAAGATTAAAAGTCTTGATTTTATTTCAAAAGAGATGATGTCAGTGCTTTATACATCTAAACTGAAAAGATTTTACATTAAAATTCCAGAGGGTGTTGTCGAGGTTTTTGGGGCAACAATTCATCCTTCAAATGATCCTAAAAAGATTAAAACGAAACCTTCCGGTTATTTTTTTATGGCCAGACTTTTAGACGAACCCTTTTTTAATGCTTTGGGAAATATAAGCAGCTCAAAGATTAATTTAGTTTCAAGTGATTATGTAATTGCAAATGAAGATGATTTTGTCATTGTAGGCTTAGATTTAAAAGATTGGAAAAATGAAGCTGTAGCCAAATTACTTTTTAAAAGACCTTTCAATTTAAATTACACGAATACAAAAGAGATTCTTTTTATTGTTGTTCTGGTTTCTTTAATTAACATTTTTGTTTACGTTTATTACACGAAAAGATGGGTTTATAATCCGTTAAAGTTAATTAAAAGTATTCTTGAAACGGGTAATATGAGTTCCATTAATAGTTTAAAAAGATCCCAAGGAGAGTTTGGATACATTGGAAACCTTTTTGAAGAAAATAGCAATCAAAGGAAGCAATTAGAAATTTCCAAGCAAAAAGCAGAAGAAAGCGATACGCTAAAATCCTCTTTTTTGGCTAATTTGTCGCATGAAATCAGAACGCCCATGAATGCCATAATGGGATTTAGTGATTTACTTTCTGATACAAATTTGGAGGAAGACAAGAGATTAGAGTATTTAAAAATTATAAAAAATAGCGGGAGCAGTTTAGTGTCAATTATCGAAGATCTTATTGAAATGTCTAAAATTGATGCGAAGCAAATTGTGCCTAATTATAAAGGATTTGATTTAGAAAAATGCATCACAGAATTGTATGATTCCATTAAAATTACCATTCCTAAAGACAAAGAAATTCAATTTTATATACTTGAAAATCCAGATAAAATCCAGGAAAATATTCTTACTGATGAAACGAAACTGAAACAGATTATTGTTAATTTAATTACTAATGCAGTAAAATTTACGGATAGAGGTTTTGTTGCTTTTGGATATTCAATAAACAAAGAAAAAGAAGTTTTAGAATTTAAGATTGAAGACTCAGGCATGGGAATCAGCGAAAATTATTTAAAAGTAATTTTTGATAGATTTAGAAGAATTGAAGGCGATGGATCTATCGAATTATCAGGATTAGGTCTGGGGTTATCAATTACAAAAGCGTATGTTGAATTGTTAGGTGGTGAAATAAAGGTAAAGTCAACAATTGGATTGGGTTCTGTTTTTTCATTTACAATACCATTAAAATGGGATCAAACGGTAAAAGCTATAAAACCCAAAAAAATAAAATCTTTTTCCCAAAATCATGAAAATAAAATGATTTTAGTAGCAGAAGATGATGCAATTAATTTCTTGCTGCTGAAAAAAATTATAGAATCAAAAAATCATATTGTCCTAAGAGCTAAAAACGGACAAGAAGCAGTAACCATTTGTACTGAAAACCCAAACATTAGTTTGGTATTCATGGATATAAAAATGCCTATTTTAGATGGTTATCAAGCCTTCGAAAAAATAAAAGTAATTAGACCTGAGCTTCCTGTAATAGCCCAAACGGCCTATTCCTCATTTGAAGATAAAGAGAAAATGATGCAATCCGGTTTTATGGACTGTATTACAAAACCACTGGATAAGGAAAAAGTGTTAGAACTGCTGGATGCTGTTTTTATGGAAATCAATAAATAAAATTCAGAACACTTAAGCTTGAAGGAATACTTTTGATTGTGCTGTCTTTACTTATTTCTAAAGTTTCTCAAAATTTTTAGAAACAGACTTGTCTCCGTTTTTTAGTATTCTTCAGAATAATTTTTAAACTTTTCATCAGATTAATAGATGTAATGCCATTTTTGGTTAGAAATTACTGTAACCCGTTTATTGCTAAAAATTAGAATCAAACGACTCAGATGAATTGCCGCTGGTTAAAACCAGCGGCAATTGATAAAAAAATAATACAGTAATTTCAAAGACTAAATGGTATAATTTTACTAGATTTAAAACATTAGTGAGGACAAGTGAATCGTTAATCGATATTGGAAATAATTTCAAACGGCTGATTAATTTTCCAAAACTTATATTTCAAAGAATTTAAATTACAAACACATGGTTTTTAAATCGATAAATCCGTTTACCCAAGTAATTATAGCCGAACACGAAGTATTGACAAATGCGCAATTGAATCAAAAACTGCAATTGTCAGAGCGTGCATTCAAAAATTGGAAACAAACCACATTTGGGCAAAGAGCGGATCTGATGAAAAAGTTAGCCAATATTCTTAGAGAAAAGAAAGAGGAGCTGGGTTTGTTGATAACCAATGAGATGGGTAAGGTGCTATCTGAAAGTGTTTCTGAAGTGGAAAAATCAGCTGGAAACTGTGATTTTTATGCCGAGAATGCCGAAAAAATACTGAAAGAGGAATATTATGATACTCCTTTCAAAAGCATGTCCGTTTATGATCCAATGGGAGCTGTTTTTGCAATAATGCCTTGGAATTATCCTTTTTGGCAAGTGTTGCGTTATGCAGCTCCGGCAATTATGGCGGGCAATGTAACTCTTTTAAAACATGCGCCAAACGTTATCGGTTGTGCAAAAGCTATTGAAAATGCGTTTTTGGAAGCCGGTTTCCCTGAAGGTGTTTTTCAACAAATTACTATTGATATTCCTCAAGTCGAAAGTGTGATTGCTTCGGATGTAGTGCATGGAATTACTTTGACCGGAAGCGAAATGGCGGGTTCATCTGTAGCTGCATTGGCAGGAAAGCACATCAAAAAATCAGTCATGGAATTGGGTGGTTCAGATGCTTTTATAGTTTTGAATGACGCAAATCTTGAAAAAGCAGCAACGGTTGCAACACAATCCAGAATGTTAAATGCCGGTCAGGCTTGCATTTGTGCCAAACGATTTATTGTCACTGAGAAAGTAGCGGATGAATTTGCTGCGCTTTTTACCCAAAAAATAAAATCTTTGCTACAAGGGAATCCATTACAGGAAGGAATTAATATGGGACCTCTGGCTCGGTTGGATTTAGCGGAGAAATTAGCGAATCAATTGGAAAAATCATTGCAACAAGGCGCGGAATTAATACTAGGCGGGGAGCGGGAAAATTGTAATTTTCAACCAACACTAATTGATTTTGTAGATTCAAATAATATCGCGTTTCAGGAAGAAACTTTTGGTCCATTGGCAACCATTTGTAGAGCTAAAGATGAAAATGATGCTATAATGATTGCCAATAATCATAGATATGGTTTGGCTGCAGCTATTTGGACTGAAGATCGCGATAATGCGTATAGACTGGCAAGGAGAATTGAAGCGGGAAATGTGTTTGTGAATTCATTAGTGCGGTCTGATTCCAGAGTTCCTTTTGGAGGAATAAAAAAATCAGGTTATGGAAGAGAATTGGGAACAATAGGAATCAAGGAATTTATGAATATGAAAGCATTGATTATCGAATAATAGCATTTGATACTTATTATAAGTAAAGAATCGAGAACAGGGATTGTGTTTAAACAAACCTGTCCTCGATTTTTTTGTTCAATCTATTCCCTATTTATAAAAGAGTCATGCTTTCAATTGAGAGCTAGATTTTCGTTACACTAATAGGTATAGATAACCGCTTTTAAATCTTTTGGCTTATTGGAAAGAATCACAATAAATGGAGATCCTTTAAGCGCGGCATTTTGTTTTAATCGTTTTTCGCCATTATCTGAAAATGATAAAGGAGATTCTCCTTTCGTACCTCCATAAAAACTAGTTATTATACCGGATTCTTTCAATCCTATAGTTTGATGTTTTTTTAACACAACCACTTTTTTATAATCCGATTTTCCATTTAGTTGAATTTTTTCAGATATGATTTGAGAATCACTGTTTGATTTTTCATTCAATTGAGCCACGGCATATTGACTAATTGTCTTTTCTTCAGCGCTTTTGGGTAGTGTATAATGCACTAAATTATTTTCTGTTTTAATAAAGTTTATATCCATTGTGCCACCATCATGTTTAATCATTTGATGGGTTTGCGCAATTAATGACGCTGTAAATAAAATAGTGAATGCTGTAAATAAATTTTTCATGTGTTTAGATAATAAGGATGACCCATTCTTGATTTGGGAAATATGTTGGTGCTTTTTTTAGTAAAGAAATGTGGATTAAACGACTTCTGGCGGCGGAGTCAGATTTTTTAAAACAAACTCTTTGACAACAAATAAATCAAAAGAATTAATGCTGTTTTTATTAAAAGAATAATATTCGAAACAATTAAAAATTTCAATTGCATCTATAAAAAGTAGTTTCAGCTTACTCTCTGTATTGTTTTCTTCGGTATTATTTCCAGTTAGTTCATAAAAATCATATTGCTTCTCATGAATAAGTATTGAAAGTGTATCACTTACCCAGATAAAGGAAAAAGTGAGGAATAGAAGCAAAACGGAGATTTTAAGTGCTAAACGAAACATATTTTAAATGTACTAAAAAAGGAATGTATAGGCAATTAAAATTTTTATAAAATAAGCAGTACTGATAGTGCAATTGGGTTTCTGTAATTGTTAATCCAGTAGCTTCTGTAATGTCATGTAAATTGTGTTTCAAAAGTTAAAAACGCTCGATAGGAAAGTTTTTTTGAAATGTTTTTATGTTTTTGAAAAATATTTTAGTTTAAAAATACATATAAATTTAAAGGGGGTGTGTTTTAATTGTATTGTAAAATTGTTTAAAAAATTACTTTTTGTTATTTATTTTTTGAATTTGTATTGAATATTTAGGGGGTTTGGTTTTAAAGTGTATTATTGAATTTTTAAAATTGGTGCTTTAAAATACGGAATGTCTATTATTTTTTAACGATTTTTCGTTATTGATAATTCTTCTGAAAACGAGGTAAAAAAGTTATAAATAGTAATTCAAGTGAAATAAAAGTTAATAAATTCGCTTCAGAAACAAGAAAATTTGACAATAAAAAAAACGCATATAAATGTGGTTTTCTGGATTAGAAGTAATAGAATTTTTTAAAATGTATAAACTAAGACCAAAATAATAACCAAACTAGATTACTAATTAAAACCAATTAAAGATGAAAAAAAACCTAGCTATTATAGCATTAATGCTAACAACAAGTTTGACTTTCGCGCAAGACGCTCCAGTTGCCCCTTCAACTACTTTTGCAGGATCTGCAGATGCCTATTATAAATATGATTTTTCTGGTGTAGACAACAGTTTGACCAGTTTTACAAATTCTCATAACTCATTCGAATTAGGGATGGCTTCTATAGAAGCATCTCACAAAATGGGGAAAGCATCTGTTTTTGTTGATTTAGGATTTGGAAACAGAGCGGCTCAATTTACTTATAATGATGAGAAATCGACTTTTATGATTAAACAATTGAATTTTACTTACGAGTTTTCAGATAAGTTTAAAGTTATTGCGGGCAGTTTTGGAACTCATATAGGGTATGAATTATTGGATGCAGTAGATAATAAAAACTACAGTATGTCTTATGCATTTACATACGGTCCGTTTTTTAATACTGGAGTAAAAGCACAATATACTTCAGGAAAGTTCAGTTTCATGGCTGGAGTTTCAAATCCAACAGATTTCAAGACGACAATTGAAGCGGGTTCAAGCCAAAAAACTTTCATAGGACAATTAGGTTATGTTGGGGATACTGGAAATGCCTATTTCAATGTTACCTCTGGAAGTAGTAACCCCGCTTCTGATGAGAATAAAACGCAGTTTGATTTTGTGGGTTCGAAAAAAGTGAGTGATACATTCTCTTTAGGATTCAACGGTACGTATGCAATGACTAACAATGACTTTGACAGTTCATTGGATGGTGAGTGGTTTGCTTTAGTTGGATACGCAAATTTCGCATTGAAAGAAACATTAATTTTAGCGTATAGACTTGAGTATTTAGATGCTAAAGAGGCCACTGTTGGGCTTGGTTCGCTTGCTGGAACCAGTGTTGTTGGTAATACTTTGTCACTAAATTATAAGGTAGGAAACTTGACTATTATTCCTGAATTTCGTGTTGATACGGCATCAGAAGATATCTTCACAAATAGTGATGCAGCTCCAAAAGGCTTAACAGCATATGCATTACTTGCTACAACTTATTCGTTCTAATTCCTATATTTTTTTTTTGCTGCCAAGATGCTTTCGAGTATTTTGGCAGCTTTTTTTGCTTAGATTTTAGTAGTACTACAAAAGTGTATTTTGGGGTAAATTATAGAAGGGTTTGAAAAGTATTTAAACAAAAACGGTTCTTTGAAAGATTCAAAAAACCGTTTTCTATATGTATTTGTATAAACTACTTATTGTTTTTTATAAATAGAATAAATGGTATTTATTGTTTTTTCATCTAAAAGAGCATTGACTTCTGTTTGAATATAATGCAACTTAAAAGCAGTTATTGCAGCGGGTAGATTTTTAGTGTCATATCCTATAATTCGCAATCCTTGTTCTGCATTAAAATCAGTTGGAGCAGTTTCTAAAAATTCATCAGACCAAATACCAAAACCTTTGTCCGCTAATATTTTCCAAGGAAACAATTGGCTGGGATCTTTTTTTCTGGTTGGTGCAATATCTGCATGGCCAATAATGTTTTGAGCAGGAATATTATAGTCTTTTTTTAGCTTCGTTAAAAGCGCAAGTAAGCTATTGATTTGTAATTCAGAAAAAACTTCTGAACCATTGTTGTCCAATTCAATACCTATTGATGTGGAATTAATATCCGTATTTTTTCCCCAAGTACCAGTGCCTGCGTGCCAAGCTCTTAAGTAATCATTCAACATTTGGACCACTTTACCATCATCCGAAATTAAATAATGGGAACTCACTTGGGATTCTATTTTTGTGAACGTTTTTAGTGTTTGTTGTAAGGAATCCTGTGCGGTATGATGAATGATAATAAAATTTGGCTTTCTTAGATTAAAATTTACGGTTCCTATCCATTCTGTATTAACACCGTTTTGCAAAGGCGTGGATCCCATTTTGAAAATAGTATCTTTATAGGTGTGCAACTGTTTCGTGTATAATGTGTCAATGTTTAGTTCTACATGAGGAATAACAGGTAATGGTTGTGACTCTTTATTAGAAATGGTTTCTTTTAATGTTTTGAGCTTGCTGTCATAAATTTTTTCACTCTTTTTATAAGGATTTGTTGAGCAAGAAGCAGCGATAATGACTAAAATAAGGCAGTAAAAATTTTTTTTCATGTAGGTTTACATTTAGCAACAGACTAAAATCGATTAATTAGATTTTTTTTTAGATTTCGATTTTTTTGGATTTTTAGCTTCTTCATTTAGAGCGATATATTTTTCCTTCTGGTCTTTGTTTAATAATTCCATTACTTTTCTATCAGTAGTTTCTGAAAGAGCTTGAATATTTTTTATTTTGTCTTCCTGGCTAACTTCAGCTTTTATAAGCATGCCTTGTGTTCTTATACTTTCGTTCAAGATATTAGAGATTGCAATTGCCTGAAGTTCATCAAGAATGAGTTCCGGTTTTAGTCGCTCCATTATTTTTCCAACCGTTACTTCAACGGGAATTTCTTTTGGTTTTTCCTGAGTTCTGGATTGATCCATTCCACTATTCATCCTGCGATTACTTCCGTAACCGTTCCCGTAACCATTATTGTATCCGCCATTTCCATATTGTGCAGAAATTATATTTGTAGATAATAATACAAATACGATGATTAATAGTGATTGAAATGGTTTCATATTTAGTTTTTAAAATGGATTAAAATCGTCTTAAGAAAATTATGCGGGTTCTCCGTACAAATCAAATTCTGTTGCTTCAATAATTTTTATCATTACAAACTCACCCGTTTTTACATAATGTTTTGATGCGTCAATCAAGACTTCATTATCTACATCTGGACTGTCAAATTCAGTTCTTCCTACAAAATGTCCACCTTCTTTTCTGTCGATGATGCATTTGAATGTTTGTCCCACTTTCTCTTGGTTTAAATCCCAAGAAATTTGTGACTGTAATTCCATGATTTCGTTTGCACGCTCTTGTTTTACGGTATCTGGAACATCATCTTCCAGTAAGTAGGCATGCGTATTTTCTTCGTGTGAATAAGCAAAACAACCCATTCTGTCAAATTTCATTTCTTGAACAAAATCTTTCAATATGTTGAAATCCTCTTGCGTTTCTCCAGGATATCCTACAATCAAAGTCGTACGAATAGCCATTCCGGGAACTGCTTCACGGAAATCTTTCAATAATTTTGTTGTTTTCTCCTGAGTTGTTCCGCGACGCATTGATTTCAAAATAGAATCTGAAATGTGTTGCAGCGGAATATCAATATAATTACAAATTTTAGGCTCGCGCTTCATGATTTCCAATACTTCCATTGGGAAACCGGTAGGGAAGGCGTAATGCAGACGAATCCATTCGATTCCTTCTACTTTTACCAACGCTTCCAATAATTCTCCTAGAGCTCTTTTTTTGTAAATATCTAAGCCGTAATAGGTTAAGTCCTGAGCAATCAAGATTAATTCTTTGACGCCGTTTTTAGCTAATCCTTCTGATTCTTTAACTAATTTTTCAATAGTTTGTGAAACGTTTTTTCCTCGCATTAATGGAATTGCACAAAAGCTGCACGGTCTGTCGCAACCTTCGGAAATTTTTAAATAGGCATAATTTTTTGGGGTCGTAGTCAATCTTTCTCCCAATAATTCATGCTTATAATCAGCGCCCAAAGCTTTCAATAATTGTGGTAACTCTGTAGTTCCAAAAAACTGATCTACATTTGGTATCTCTTTTTCTAAATCAGGTCTGTAACGTTCCGATAAACATCCGGTAACGAATACTTTGTCAACCAATCCTCTTTCTTTTTTGTCAGCATATTCCAGAATCATATTTACTGACTCTGCTTTAGCATTATCAATAAATCCACAAGTGTTTATTACAATAATATTTCCCTCTTCAGCTTCCGGCGCTTCATGCGTAACGTCTTTTCCGCTTGCGCGAAGCTGTCCCATTAGCACTTCACTGTCATACACATTTTTCGAACACCCAAGAGTGATTACGTTGATTTTATTCTTTTTTAAAGACTTAGTTCTCATAACATTAGAATCCCGATAATTTGGGAATTTTGCAAAATTACAATTTTTTATTCAAACTGAACTTGTTTCAGTTTCTTTTCAAGTGTTTTATGGAGCTATTCCTGCTATCCGCTCTATCTTTTTCTGGCTAAAGGAGCCAGAAAAAGGATGCCGCTGCTATCAGGGCTAAAAAAAAAATCCGTTCCATGATAACGAAACGGATTTTAAATTTTAGTTTTCGGATTGATTACAATTCAAATAATAATGTTACTGAAACATTGTTGTTTATGGCATCAATACTGGCGGCATCAGTAAATCCTTGATTAAAAAATCCTTGTTGTGAATTTCTTTTGGCGTAAGAATACGCTAAATCTACTTTTGTAGAACCAAAACTGTATCCTAAACCTGCTGAATAACCGGTCAAATCACCTATAGTAACTCCGTTTTTATAAGGACTTTGTTCGTAACGATATCCTGCTCTTAAGCTCAAAGCCTCAATTTTATACTCAGCACCAATTCTTAGTTCGCCTGTAGTGTCTAATATTGAATTCATATCACTATTTAGACTATTAAAATAAGAATCGTTTTCAGGTTTGAATTTAGTATTGCTGTAATCCTTAATAGCATAGTCAACACTTAACAAGCCGGATTTTCCAAAAACATAAGCAAAACTTCCAGTTAGCTTACTTGGAGTTTGTAGTTTATAGGGTTCGTAAATATTAACGACCTGAGGATCTACTACGTCATTGGTGTCATCCAGATTTGTTGCGCTGCTTACTACAACCAGTTTTTGAGATAGTTCATCATTTAATTTATACCATGTAGATGATTCGTAAGCCAGGCCTAAACGAATTTCATCAGAAACCTTTGCAATCGCTCCCAGTTGAAAGGAGAATCCTGTTCCGTAAGTGTATAAGTCATTTTCAAAACGTAAATTGGTTACAGTGTAATCAGCTGTTAATGGAGCGTTGTTCTCTTCGTAAAAAGTAGATGATTTGTGAAAGTCAGTGAAATGGGAGTTCAAATTCAGTCCAATATATAATTTGTCTTTGTATGATGTTGCGGCATTAAAAGATAATTTTCCGTTGTATCCGGTGCTGTAAATAGAATTTTTCTGATAATAATTACCTCCCGCAGGAACATTCGAGAAATATGAACTGTTTGGGTCATTTATATCAGTAGCATCGATTATAAAACCTTGATTATAAAATGCTATCATTGCTTGTTGCGCTGCAAATCCATTTAAATTTGGATACTGGTTATTAGGAAGATTGCTTCCTAAAAATGAATATAAGTCAGAAATAGATTCTCCTGGCTCTCTATTTACAAACTGTTGCGGAATGGGTGCTCCATTATTGGAATTGTTGGCGTAACTCAAAAAATATTGATCTATAGAATTGTTTGGATTGGTTCCGGCAGAAAAAATTCCGTTGTCAAAATTAGTCGTGTTTTCGTAATTAACACCCAATGAAACCTTTTTCCAATTGCTGTTTGAGTTTCTGTTATTAAAAACAAAAACTGCACCCGCCTGATTCAAATCAAAGGAATTGTTTTTTTCGCTTGCTGTGCTGCCAAAATAATTGGACTTATTTTTTGTATCAAAATTACTTAAGGTAAGGGCCATTTGGTTGTTTGTAAATACTGCAGAACCCGCAGGATTTACATTCAGAGAGGATAAATCACCGCCAAGGGCTCCAAAAGCACCGCCCATTGCTCTAAAACGAGCTGTTCCGTTCAGGTTATCCTGCGCGTAACGCATGGCATCTGAGATTTCTTGTGATTGAGCAACGCTTGCAGAGAAGCCTAAAGCTAATAAAAGTATATATTTTTTCATTTTTAATTCGTAGGTTTTAATTTAATATCAAAATAGGAATGTATAGAAAGAATTATTATCCTCTGCCGCCTCTTCCGCCGCCACTGGATGATCTACCGCCGCCAGAATTCCCGGAGCTGTTTGATCCGGAACTATTTGAACTAGGACTGTATGATCTGGAATTGTTATCGTTTCTTGAACTTGGAGTATATGATCTGGCAGGAGAGTTGTTTTCGCTGCGGGTACTATTCGTGTTTGATCTTCTGCTTGGATTGTTGTAAGAATTGTTTCGTGATTGTCCTTGATTTCTTGAAAATGTTGGACTTGTTCTATTGAATCCGTTTGTAGTATTTCTTCTGAGATCAGTATTGGTATTTCCTCTGTAATTTGAATTATTAGATCTTCTGCTAACCGTATTGCTTTGGTTTCTTGAATAATTTGCTGAATTTCGGGTGCTGTAATTTCTATTACTGCTGGTGTTGTTGGTGTAGGAGGAACCTCTTCTGCTTGCGTTATAGGAATAAGTTCTATTGTTGTAGTAATTTGGGTATCCCCAATTATTTCCATGCCAGTTATTCCAGCCCCAATTGTTTCCGTACCAGTTGTTTCCATGCCAATTATTCCAACCCCAATTGTTACCGTACCAGCTGTTCCATCCGAAACCAATGTTCCATCCCCATCCATAACCAGTATTCGATCCCCAGTTATTTCCATACCAATTATTCATTCCCCAACTGTTGTCGTAGACGTTTATACTTACGGTTTGAGGATTGCTGCCCCAGCCGGGATAGTTTGTGCTATTGTCTTGTAAGCTGTCGTTTTCTAAACTATAATCGTTGTAATTATCTACATCCGTAAAAATTTCAACGGGTTGATTGTTGTTTTGTAAAGACCCAAAGTAGTCTTTATATTGATTATTAGGAGCATTTTGCGTCTCTACTTCAACAGCTTTTCTTGGGGTGTTACCATAAATTCCGTCAGAATCATAGTAAGAACTGTTTTGGTAGGAGCCGCAAGATGTCAACAAGACGCTCAAAAATCCAACAATGTAATATATTGTTGGGTTTTGGGAGGAAAGAGTACTAGTTTTCATATATAAGGAGTTTTTTATTGTTGCACATTACAAAAATAGTTAGTTTTGCTGAACTATTTATTTAAAATTATTAATGCAAAATTTGTGCCAAACTATTCAATATGAGTAAGAACTTAACTACAAGATCAGAAGATTATTCAAAATGGTATAACGAGTTGGTTGTAAAAGCCGATTTAGCCGAAAATTCAGGAGTTAGAGGTTGTATGGTTATCAAGCCTTACGGTTATGCGATTTGGGAGAAAATGCAAGCGGAGTTGGATCGAATGTTTAAAGAAACAGGGCATCAAAATGCTTATTTTCCTTTATTTGTTCCTAAGAGTATGTTTGAGGCTGAGGAGAAAAATGCGGAAGGATTTGCAAAAGAATGCGCTATTGTTACTCATTATAGATTAAAAAATGATCCGGATAAGCCAGGGAAACTTATGGTTGATCCTAATGCAAAATTAGAGGAAGAATTAATTGTTCGTCCTACAAGTGAGGCTATTATTTGGTCTACCTATAAAGGATGGGTTCAATCGTATAGAGATTTGCCTTTATTGATTAATCAATGGGCCAATGTAGTACGTTGGGAAATGAGAACCCGATTGTTTTTGCGAACAGCAGAATTTTTATGGCAAGAAGGGCATACGGCTCATGCTACAAAAGCAGAGGCTATTGAAGAATCAGAGAAAATGATGAATGTGTATGCTGATTTTGCCGAAAACTTCATGGCAATTCCAGTTGTAAAAGGAATGAAAACCGAAACGGAACGTTTTGCCGGAGCCGAAGAAACGTATTGTATCGAAGCTTTAATGCAGGATGGGAAAGCGTTGCAAGCCGGAACTTCACATTTCTTAGGTCAGAATTTTGCTAAAGCGTTTGATGTTAAATTTGCTAATGCCGAAGGAAAGCAGGAATATGTTTGGGGAACTTCATGGGGTGTTTCAACTCGTTTGATGGGAGCATTGGTGATGACGCATTCAGATGATCAAGGATTGGTATTGCCTCCTAATTTAGCGCCTATTCAAGTGGTGATTGTTCCTATTCATAAAACAGACGAGCAATTAGCTGCTATAACTGCAGAAGTAACTGTTTTGGCTGCAGCTTTGCGAAAATTACAGATCTCCGTGAAATTTGATGACAGAACCACTCAGAAGCCTGGTTTTAAATTTGCGGAATGGGAATTAAAAGGTGTTCCTGTTAGAATTGCTGTAGGTCCAAAAGATTTAGAAAATGGAACTTTCGAGGTAGCAAGAAGAGATACATTGACTAAAGAAGTAGTTTCTAAAGATGGAATTGCGACTTACATCAGCGATTTATTGGAACAAATTCAAAAAGAATTGTTCGAAAAAGCATTAAATTATAGAAATACGCATCGTACTGAAGTGAACAGTTTTGAAGAGTTTAAAGAGGTTTTAGATACTAAAGGAGGTTTTGTATCAGCACATTGGGATGGAACTGCAGCAACTGAAGAGAAGATCAAAGACTTGACTAAAGCGACCATTAGATGTATTCCTTTGGACCGAGTAGAAGAGGCGGGAAGCTGTGTTTTTACTGGGAATCCTTCTGTAGGAAGGGTGTTGTTTGCTAAGGCATATTAAAAAAAATAATTTTTTTTTGCCTCTGCTATTGTACGTCTCAAAAATAGTTGTATTTTTGCATCCGCATTAGAGAAGCAGGGCCCGTTCGTCTATCGGTTAGGACGCATGGTTTTCATCCATGTAAGAGCGGTTCGATTCCGCTACGGGCTACTATTTTTTTTGCATGTTAAAGTTTTCCTGAACTTAGAGGGAGAAATGGCCCGTTCGTCTATCGGTTAGGACGCATGGTTTTCATCCATGTAAGAGCGGTTCGATTCCGCTACGGGCTACGATTTCAATATTAGATTGATAAAAACTTAGGGGATAATGGTCCGTTCGTCTAGGGGTTAGGACGCCAAGATTTCGTCTTGGTAACAGGGGTTCGATTCCCTTACGGACTACAAAAATTTGTAAAAGATAAAAAAATAATAAAATGGCAAATCATAAATCAGCTTTAAAGAGAATTAGAAGTAACGAAAAGAGAAGAGTATTAAACAGATACCAACACAAAACTACTCGTAACGCTATCAAAGCCTTGAGAATAGCTACTGATAAAACAGATGCTACTTCTAAATTATCAAGCGTTATATCTATGATTGATAAATTAGCTAAAAAGAACATCATTCATGATAATAAAGCTTCTAATTTAAAATCTAAATTAACGAAGCATGTTGCTAAATTGTAAGTAACACAATTTATCTACTTATAAAAAAAGCTCCCAATTATATTGGGAGCTTTTTTTATGTCATTTGTTGAAATTCGTTTTTTTTTTTTTTATTAAAGTATTCAGGTGTTACTAGAGTATGTTAGGTTTAAAAAAAAATCAATAACCATTGGGCTTTTAGATTTTGTTTTTTAAGTATTCAAGCATTGTTAGGGTAATAGGTTTCGATAGAAAATCAATGACCATAGGGTAGGTTTTGGATTTCTCTAAGTCTTCGGGGTCTATTGTTGAGGAAAGGACGATAACCTTTGTGTTTTTAAATTCAGAAAATGCTTCGCTATTAAAATGATCCAAGAATTCCCATCCTCCCATTACCGGCATGTTTAAATCTAAAAAAATTAATTGAGGATGTTTTTTTGATTTACTTTCAGTGTTAGTGTGTTTTAAAGTATTAAGGTAGCTAAGCGCTTCTTCTCCATTTTGGGATGTGATTATTTCATTCGAAAAAGACGCTTTGATGATTACTTTTTTGCATAACATAAGTGTTATAGGGTCGTCATCAATACATAAAATTTGATCTAACATTATTGTTTATTTTTAAATGTTAATGTAAATGTGGTTCCTTTGTTTACTTCGCTCTCAATACTAATAGTTCCTCCCATAGTTTCAACTTGCGATTTTACCAGATATAATCCCAGACCTTTGCTGTCAGGGTAATTATGAAAACGCTGATAAAGTCCAAAAATTTTATCTTTATTTCGCACTAAATCGATACCAATGCCGTTGTCTTTAAATGTTAATACGGCGGTATCATCAATTTCACTGGCGGTAATAGTTATTTTGAGTTTTCTGTTTTCGGATTTGTATTTTATGGCATTTGTCAAAAGGTTCAATAATATGCTTTCTATATAGGCTTTATTGATGTTTATGATAGAGACATTTTCAAAATTGAGCTTTATGATGGGTTTGTATAATTCAATTTGAAAATTAAGCTGGCTGAAAACATTTTCAAAGATTTCTTTTATTAAAACGGCTTCTTTTTGAATGGAAGGGTTGTCTTTTATAATGATAACTTTTACTAAATCATTGATAGTGTCATTCAATAAATGAGTAGATTTATTAAAGCCATTTAAAATTTCCTTTAATTCTTGGTTCTCGATAGGAATGTCCTCCAGTAAGTTCAGTAAGCCTGTTAAGTTTGATAGCGGAGCTCTGAGGTTGTGGGAAGTTATATAAGAAAATTGTTTTAAGTCTTTGTTGTTTTGAGTTAATTCCCGAATAAGTTGTTCTTTTTCTTTTTCTTGTTTTTTTTCTTCGGTTGTGTCTCTTTGAATGGAAATCCAGTGGGAAAGTTCATTGTCGGAATTATAAATTGGTATCATGGAGAAACGAACCCAATATTCTTCTTTGTTTTTTGTCAGACTGATTGTTTCTACAAGACATTCCTCTTTGTTTTTTATTGCGGCTAATAGTTTTTCGAGTTCATTACTATCAGAATTTGGACTGTTGAAGATATTCGGAGATTTTCCTATTATATCACCAGATTCATATCCTGACATAATAGAAAAAGCAGGGTTTACATAGATGATGTTAGGGATTTTTTCGTCAATAGAATTAGTTTCGGTGATTATGATAGAATCTTTGGATTGGGTAATTACAGTTTCCAGTAATTTAAGCCGTTGTTCTTCCTCTTTTTGTTTTGTTATGTCTTGTATGGCTCCAATCATTCTAATGGCTTTTCCTGTTTCATCTTTCAGGAGGAATCCTCTGTCTAGAACATATTTATAAGTGTCGTTAGCACATTTGAAACGGTATTGATCTTGCCAGTTTTCGGTTTTTTGTTCTATAAAGGAGTATAGTTTAATAGACATTTTAATACTGTCTTCAGGGTGAATTTTATCAAACCACCATTTAGAACTATCTCCCACTTCATTTTCTCTATAGCCAAAAACGCTTTCAATTCCTTTATTCCAAGAAAAGCTATCTTCTTGTATTTTCCAATCCCAAATAGTATCGCTGGTTGCTTTAGCTACAATGTTGTATTTTTCATTCGACTCCTTAATTTCGTCATTTGTATTTTTAAGCTTTTCAAAAATGGCGATGTTTCTAGTGTCGTTTTTAGATAAAATAAGATTGAAAATTATTCCAGTCAAAAAGACAAATAGAATGTCTTTTGTAAAAGTGTAAAATGGATGATTTGAATCAGAAATATATTGTTGTAATAATTTATGACTAACAATAGCTACAAACATTGCGGAGAGAATGTAGATGATGATTACTTGTTTGGTTTTGCTTTTCATTACTCAAATATAATTAATTATTGCGAAATTATTAAACAACATTCGTAACTTATTTTTTGAGATTTTTTTAAAGGCCTATTTTTGTGTCTAATGCGTTAACAATATGTAAACTATTGCATAAATATTTTTTATATCAAAATAAAGTGTACCTTTGCACCCATTAAAAATCACAGATGGAATCTATTAGAAACATTGCAATTATTGCCCACGTCGATCACGGTAAAACAACTTTGGTTGATAAAATTATGTATCACTGTCAGTTATTTCGTGATAACGAAAACACAGGTGACTTAATCCTTGATAACAACGACTTAGAGCGTGAAAGAGGTATTACCATTACTTCAAAGAATGTTTCTGTAGTATACAAAGGAACAAAAATCAACATTATCGATACTCCTGGTCACGCCGATTTTGGTGGTGAGGTAGAACGTGTATTGAACATGGCGGATGGAGTTTGTCTACTTGTAGATGCTTTTGAAGGGCCAATGCCACAAACGCGTTTTGTATTACAAAAAGCCATTGACTTAGGTCTTAAACCTTGTGTTGTAATTAATAAAGTTGATAAAGAAAACTGTACTCCGGAAGAAGTGCATGAAAAAGTTTTCGACTTAATGTTTGAATTAGGAGCTGAAGAATGGCAATTGGATTTTCCAACTGTTTACGGATCTGCTAAAAATAACTGGATGTCTGATCATTGGGAAAACGTAACTGATAATGTTGAAGCATTGTTGGATATGGTTATTGAAAATGTACCTGCTCCTAAAGTATCTGAAGGAACACCACAAATGTTGATTACTTCATTAGATTTCTCTGCTTTTACAGGTCGTATCGCTATCGGTCGTCTGGAAAGAGGTGTTTTGAAAGAAGGTATGCCAATTTCTTTGGTAAAAAGAGACGGTACTGTAATGAAATCTAGAATTAAAGAACTTCATACTTTTGAAGGTCTTGGTCGTAAAAAAGTACAAGAAGTAATTGCTGGAGATATTTGTGCAATTATAGGTGTTGAAGGATTTGAAATTGGAGATACTATCGCTGATTTTGAAAACCCGGAAGCTTTGAAAACAATCGATATTGACGAGCCTACGATGAGTATGTTGTTTACAATTAATGACTCTCCTTTCTTTGGTAAAGAGGGTAAATTTGTAACTTCTCGTCATATTAGAGATAGATTGAATAAAGAATTGGAAAAAAACTTAGCGATGAAATTGGGTGAAACTGATTCAGCTGATAAGTTTATGGTTTTTGGTCGTGGAGTACTTCACTTATCTGTTCTTATTGAAACAATGAGAAGAGAAGGGTATGAGTTACAAATCGGTCAACCACAAGTTATCATCAAAGAAATTGATGGTAAAAAATGTGAGCCTATTGAGGAATTGACAATCGACTTACCAGAAACTCTTTCGGGAAGAGCGGTAGAGTTTGTTTCTTTCCGTAAAGGAGAAATGTTGAGTATGGAAACTAAAGGTGAGCGTATGATTATAAAATTCAATATTCCATCTCGTGGAATTATTGGATTGCGTAACCAATTGCTTACTGCTACCGCTGGTGAGGCTATTATGGCACATCGTTTTATAGGATATGAGCCTTACAAAGGAGAAATTTCTGGACGTAACAAAGGTTCATTGATTTCTATGGAAAAAGGAAAAGCTATTCCTTATTCTATCGACAAATTGCAAGATCGTGGTAGATTCTTCGTTAATCCTAATGATGAAATTTACGAAGGTCAAGTAATTGGAGAAAACTCTCGTAGCGATGATATGTGTGTGAACGTGACTAAAGAGAAAAAACAATCTAACGTTCGTTCTTCTGGAAATGATGATAAAGCTAGAATTATTCCTCCAGTTATTTTCTCTCTTGAAGAAGCTTTAGAATATATTCAAAAAGATGAATATGTTGAGGTAACTCCAAAATCTATTCGTTTGAGAAAAATATATTTGACAGAAACAGATAGAAAAAGATTTAAATTCTAATTTTTATTTTTTTTAAATATAAAAGCCATTCGTTAATTCGAATGGCTTTTTTTATGCGTTTTACTTTTTTCTTGAAAATAAATTATTGTAAAAAAAATCACAACATTTTAGTATAAAATTTACTGGATAAAGTTGTTGTGATTTTGTCAATTTCGACGAAATGAAACAGATATTATTTTTTATGAGTGTCCGCTTTGTGGACTAACTTCAATTTTTTTTGCCACAGATTTAAAAGAATTTTTCCAATAGATCTAATTCATTTTTTTCATTAATTTGTGAAAATCCTTTTAAATCTGTGGCAAAAATTATTGCTGGTATTAGTTCCGATAGTCATATTATTTTTATTACCTCTTTAAACTGAAATGTCCTTTAGCTTCCCTGCCGTCATCCAATTTTATGGCATACCAATAATCATCTCCAGATAAGGGTAGACCCAAAAAGGTACCATCCCAACCTTGACTAGAGGCAGTAATTTGTTTTAAAAGCTTACCATAACGATTAAAAATATAGATGATTGAATTTTCATTGAAATTTGCATTTATTCCTTTTACATTCCAATAGTCATTGTATCCGTCTCCATTTGGAGTAAAAAATTTTGGAACACCAATTACGGCTATTGTTTGACTCACGGTTCCACAACCATTTTTGTCATTAACGTATACTTCATGAATTCCGGCAGATACATTATCAAAGAAATTTGAATCCTGAAAAGGTCCAGAAGGTGCGTCCAGACTATATTCATATTGTCCTTGTCCCGTTACGTTAACCGTTACTGAATTTACATCTGATAAATCAATAATTGAAATAGTTCCTATTTCTGCTATATCCGAAGCGGTTACTTTTAAAGTTCGGGTTCTGCTACAACCGGCTAGTGAGCTAACTTCTACCGTATAATCACCTTCTGTATTCACATCTAATGTTGAACCAGTTTCAGCTGTTAAAACAACATTGTCCTTTGACCAAACGTAAGTATAGTCAGTACTGGGAGTGCTGTCTTGAATTCCAGAATCTAATTTTACAAAGAAAGTGGGAAGGTTAGAACAAACTAATTCATTCTCATCAAAATCATCGTTTGTATCAATATTAGGTTTTGGATTTACTTTTAAAGTAACTCTTGGACTCAAGCCATAACATGCATTGTCTGATGTGCTTTCCACACGGACCCAAATTTTTTGTTCATTTGGATATCCACTATTTGTATAATTTGATGGGTTTGTTATTTCATCATTTTCTGATAAAGCATCTGCTTCATTTTTATAAAATTTTATCGAATAAGAAGAACTCGATGAAGGAAGAATAGCTGAAATATCAGTGGCTACACTACTGAAATCAAAGGTAGCGATTCCATCAGTATCGTCATTAGTTGCTCCTAAATCATCACAGGTGGAAAAAGTACGACTGAATGAAGCTGGAATTTGGGTAGTAGAAACCACTAAGGTAATTTGAACGACACTACTACATCCATTAGTATTTTTTACTCTTGCCCAAACCGGCATACCACCCGAGGTTGTATTTGTAAATGCTAAAGGATTAGAAATTAATTTCCCAACATCTGCTGTTTTAGCCCCTGAAAGTGAAGTGTAATAGGTAAAAGTCTCGGATGTGGAATTTGACGATATCTCATTGTTTTTCACCGTTAAATTAAAATCAGAAAAGCCATCCGTATCATCATCACATTGAACAATGGTAGCAGTAGTTATCACAGGTAAACGATAAACAGTCAATGTTGTTTGAGAAGAAATCAAGCCACATGAATTTCCAATTTTATCCAGTTTCACTCTGTATTTATAACCATTCATTACATTGGTCACTTTTATGAGCATTAAGGTTTTTGTTGTGGCACCTTGATAAGTAGCATTGTTTGAAATGTTATTCCAATTTATTTCGTCAGTAGACAATTGCCATTGATAGGTATTTCCGCCATTATCAAGTACTGTAATTGTTGCGTTTTCTAATTCGCAAGTTGGCGCAACTTGAGGTTGAGAAGTGATTTCTATTGGCGCAGCAATTACGTAATTGTTATTTGGAGTCAAATAACCTATACCACTCGTGACTTTTCCTTTAACATTAATAGTAACGGGATTGTTTCCTAATATTCCATCATTGTTAGGGTCATTAAAACCAGCTTCAGTGACATCAAAACAAACATCATTATCACTATCCAAATCGATATAATTAAAAGTTCCATCTGAATCGGTATCAGTAATGGTATAATTTAGTTTACCACTATCCGGACTCGTTTCTAGTCCGTCAAATAAACCATTTGCACCAAAAGCAGTAGCAGTGCCATCTATAATTCCATCTTTATTGGCATCAATAACAGTACTGCCAGATTCGATTAAGTCAAAAATCCCGTCGTTATCACTGTCTAAGTCAAGTACGTCGGACATAGGAAAGTTACTGTAATCATTGTCGGTGTTAATTTTAATTAATCCAGGTTCAAAAGCATCATCTAATCCGTCTTTATTCGTGTCAATGCCAGAAAAAACTTTGAAGCCTTTTCCTTGTGCCTCAATGGTATCTGGAATTCCGTCATTGTCGCTGTCTAGATCTAATAAGTCTGGAATTCCGTCTAAATCATTGTCTGTTGAATATGTGATTAACATTGAAAACGTAGCTTTGTTGGCTGTGGTTTCTGATAAATTTTGATGCTCGTATGTGATCGAATCGGTGAGATAACTAGAAATCGAAAATCTACTAGAACCCGGTATGGCAGGAATTGTACTTTTTAATCTGAATCTGATTTCAAAAGATGAGAATTCGGAAACTCCACTTTCATAAATTCCATCATAATTAGTGTCAACTAGTAATTCATTTAATGGATCCATCAAGGTAAGTGTTTTGTTTGTTGGAACCCGCAAAATAAAATCACCATCCGCATTTAGATAATCGGAAACATCAGTGGTTTGGGTACTGCTGTCAAAAGTCATATAGTTAAAACGTAGACTCGTTGGAGCATTGAATTGAAGAGTGTAAGTTACATTTTTAGTCTTTCCAGCAGGAACTTCGGATACAAAACCATAATAAGGTTTTCCAATGATGGTGCCATCGCCACTAATTGTTCCCGTATAATCAGAACTGTTTTTAGGGTCGGATTGGTTCAACAAGGGGATTCCTGCTTCAATATCATTGCGTATCCCATCATTATCTAAGTCAATATCAATGTTATTATTTGTTCCGTCATTATCGGAATCTAATGGGCAATCGCTCACGGGGATTTTGTCGGAGAAAATAGGAACTGTACTTGGGCAACCCACAATACTTCCTTTTACTTGATAATAACCAGGTTGAGTAGGTGTGTATGAATTTGAAGTTTCTCCAGGAATAAGAATGTCATTTTGATACCACTGAAAAGTATCATAAGAAGATAAAGTGCTGATTTTTAGAACAACATTTGGTATGCATGCCGAATTAGATACTGCAATTTTATCAGTTACAATTTCTGGTTTCGTATCAAATCCGGAATAATAACCACCATAAGTTGCTGCGCCATTTGTCCCAAAGTAAGAAACATAGACTTGTCTCGTGGATTTTACAGCAATATTCCCCGTCAGATTAAATACGGTGTATCTCACATAATCTGTATTTCCTGTTACAGGAACAGCGGTGCTATTGATAGGATTGTTATTTATGGTTACAGTAGCACCTGCTTCAGTCACAATATTTAACCCACCATTATAGAATGTACTTCCTATCGATTCAATGGAAGGAATATTGTCAACAATGCTTGGCGTTGCACAATTTAAAGGTGGTACAAAAAATAAATTTTGATTGGCAGCGAAATCGTTTCCTCCAATGCTTTGATAAGCAGATACGTTTTCGGAGGTTCTAACATATAAATTTCCATTGGTAAATTTACTTCCATCAATATCAGCGTATTCTCCTTTATTAATAGTTGCAAAAGGAGTTATACCGTCTAGGTAAACTTTAGTATTATCTACATTTGCAATCAATAAAACCCGTTCAATTTCATCAGTTCCAAGTCCTTTTACAAAAATGTATTCCTTACCAGTTTTATCTGTTGGGACAATTTGGTCAAAACCTACATCTCTACCCGTTGGGCCAGTTGTGCCGTTTTGAAAGGTACCAATAAGTGCACTATTGCTTCCTGCAAACGAACCGGAATTGACCACAACAGGTTTGTCTGATTCTACTAATGCGCCAATCATTTTGGAGCTATTGGAAGTTGAATTATTATAATTCTCCAAAGCCAAAACATAACTTTCATTTTTGTTTAAAATAACTTCTATTGGTTCCGAAATAGTGGTGCCATTTGAAAGCCTTGTACCGATTTCAATATTCGAAATAGTGACTTTGGTATTGTTCTCTGTTGACAGTATTGAAGCAAAATTTAATAAACTTGTATCATAAAGTGGATTGAGCATTGCTCCTAATCTAAATTCTTTACCCAAAGCACTGTTTCCTTTTGATACAAGACCACCTGCGTGTACGTATGTAATAACTCCATTGAGTGTAACGTTTTTACCTGCATTTACCCTAACGCTCACATAAACTAGATCTTCGGCTTCAATTATGTATCCCTTGTTGCTAACTTTCCCAATTTGTGTTTTAGGAATAAATAACTGGGTATCGTTTCCTTGACCAATAGGATATGGATACGGAGTACTGTTCTTAACGACTCCCGTTATAATATTTCCACCAATTTCAATAATTTTGAAATTAACATTTTTTATACTTGGTGTAGAGATATATAAGTAATGATCTTCGGCTAAGTTATTTTGCGCTGTTAAAGGCGGAATATAATGTGTTTTACTAAACTGCGAGAAACAACTTATGGAAAAAAGGGTAATGAGTAAGAGTAATGTTTTTTTCATGTGCTAAAAATAGCAAAATTTAGATTATCTTTTTAATGAAAAATGACCTTTTATTATTCTGCCGTTTTCTAAATTCAAATGAAACCAATAATCATCAGTGGGTAATGTAAATCCATTGAAAGTTCCATTCCATCCAATGTCTGAAGTAATTAATTGTTTTAATAATTTTCCGTAACGGTCAAAAATATATAAAGTTGATTTGGGTAAATTATCCAGATTTTTAATTTGCCAAACATCATTATAACCATCTCCGTTTGGAGTGAAATAACGAGGATAATCCAAAACATATACCACAAACGGAATTGATAAACCACAGCCATTTTTATCTCGAGCATAAACGGAATATTCTCCGGGTGCAACTCCGTTAAACATTGGATTATCCTGAAAAAAAGATCCATCTATAGAAAATTCATAATCGCCAGATCCGGTATATTCTATTAAAACTGAATTCTCATTTCCGGAAAAATCATTTATTGTTGCACCAGTTATCGTTGCTACTCCAGAAGTTGTAACATGATATTTTTTTATTTTTTCACAACCATTAAAATTTGTAACGGTTACCGAATAATCTCCGGGAGTAGTAACAGTTATGGTATTTGAACTGGCTCCCGTACTCCATAAATAGCTCGAAAAACCGGCATCAACGGCTAAATTGATTGAAGTACCATTACATAAAAAAGCGTTCTCTTCTTGAAAATTAGGTGGGTCAAAGGTGTTCACTACAAGTGTAATGGGAGTAATTGCATAACAGTCGGGACCATTTACGATTCGGGCGTAAATAATTTGTTGGGTAGCAACGGTATTTTTAAAAATATTTGGTAACTGATTCTGTTGGGCAATTGCTTCTGTTGGGCTTAAATAATATTCTACGATTAAGCCAGCAGATAAACCCGTTACTACTTGAGGTGTTACTTGTGAGTTTAAATCAAATTGGGCTAAACCATCATTCGTACCATCGGTGTCGCAAGTTGAAACAGGACTTTGGGGTGCAATTGTATTGTTTAAAATAATCAGATTTACTTCGGCATAATTTACACAGTTAAATGAATTGCTAACACTTGCAAATACGGACTGGTTTATGAATTTGTTGCTATACGTTGCAGGATTGGTAATTGGATTTATTTTTGCTTGAGCATCGGACAAAGTTTCATAATAAACAACCACACTTAAATTACTCACATTGTTTTTTACAATGGCATCGACTTTGGTTAGGTTGAAAATGGATATTCCATCATTATCGATGTCACATTGTGAAAGTGTGGTGTCATTCAAATCGATTTCTGGAGTGTATTCGATTATTATTTCTTCGGTAGCGATACAGCTGGGAGTCAATTGCACTTCAACTTTATAGATGCCTGGACTGGTAACAGAATAAGAAAGGGTTGTTTCTGGTTGAAGTACATTGTCTTTATACCATTTATAGGAATATCCTAAACTCGTTGGTAATTTAGTGTCAATGATAAGGCTTTCGCCAAAACAAATGGGATTGTTAGTTGCTAACAAACGGTCTGATCCCAAATCTATTTTTGGTAAAAAACTGCCCGCTTCAAGAAATACTGCCGAGTCGTACGCTTCATTACCTTGATCCGCAATTACTAGTTTTATATGGTATGTTTTTCCTGCTATAACATTTGTTTGCGCTGTCAATACGGTAGTTTGTCCGGCATAATTTATAGGACTGGTAGCAGTGTTGTATCCGTTAAAGTAAGTTTCGTTTATTGCTGGACAGCCAGGTTTAAATAGTCCTTGACTATTATACGGATTTATTAAAGGGTGAATATTTACGGATGAAACAGGTGAAGTATTAGGTAACACCGCTAAATTTTGATAATTAGCCGTGCTGCCTTTTTCTTTGATTAAAAAGGCAAATCCATCAGAATATTCACAAGGAAAATAGTCTTGATATTCATTGGAAGCAAAAATATAGTTGAAGCTGATAAAATTGGTCAACGGTATAAAATCAAATTCTAAAAAAGTGGCATTTATTGTGTTCGTTATTCCTAATGCTTGCTGTAAATCGGAATCCCCTAACCAAGAAGAATTTCCTCCTCCCGGGTTTCTTAAAAAAGGGCCTTCAGAATTCTTGCTACTCCAGGTACTCAAAACAATGCCTTCTGTAAAAGGAAAACTACTTGTTCCGGAATTAAAATAGCCGTAACTGTTTTTACTGCCGGAATAGGAATCTCCTTTTACGGTAATAGTAGAAACATTAGCGCAAGAACTATTTACTAAAACATTTTCAACAAGTTGTTGCGCTGTGTAAGAGTCTGTTACTGAAATAGATTGAGCGGTTGCATCAAATATAACGCAACAAATAAAAATATAAAACAATATTATTTTCACACATTTCATCGTGTGTAAAGATACTACAAATCTCTATTTTTTAATAATCGATGGGAAAGGAAAATAAAAATTACAGTCCAAAATAATACGATAAGAATAGCCGATAGGTTAACACCATATTCTTTAATATTATCCAAACCAATTTGCGTTCCCAAGTTTTTTACCACTGATAATCTGGAAAAAGGTTCTACTATTAAATTCGACATGGATTGTAAAGGTAAAAACTGAGTAATAGATGCTGCCGTATTGCTATTCGGGAATACTTTAAAAGTTAAAACGCCATTGATAACTCCTTCGATGATATTCCAAACTAAAAGAAATCCCAGTGCAAATGCGGAACGTTTCACTAATATTCCTAAAAATAAACAGAACGAGAAAAAACCAACCAGTTTGATAAAATAGGCAAAAAGGTATTCTAAATCAGTGAAAACGATACTAAACTCAGTGTAGGAAGAATAGCTTAGTCCTAAAATGAGTGACATTATGAAAATAAAAATAGTTGATACTGTTGCAAATAAAATAACAGTTAGAAATTTAGACTGAATAAATTCCTTTTTACTCATTCCATCAATTAAATTTTGTTTTAGTGTTCCATAGCTGTACTCATTTGCCATCATGGAAACAATTACGATCGCTAAAAACAATTTTAATATGGCTGCGATATACGTGTTGAAATGCCATATAAAAGGGAAATTAAAAATTCCCATCTCAGCTAGATGAAATTTAAAAATACCGAGATCAAATTTTATGGAGGCTATTAATGCTATAAAAGTTAAGAGAATAAAATAGGCCAATGTTAAAACACGACTGGCTTTGTTTTTCCAAATTTTTTGTAATTCTATTGAGAGTAATCTTTTCATTTTAGATTATTAGATTGTTAGACTATTAGATTGTTGGACTATTAGATTTTTAGATTTTTTTATTGCCATTGAAATTGCCATTGAAATTGTCATTGCCATTGAAATTGTCATTGCCATTGAAATTGTTATTGATTTTTAGTCAGTTCTAAAAATTGTTCCTCTAAGCTGTTTTTACGTTTTACCAAATGATTTAGAATGATGTTTTTTTCAAAAAGAAATCGATTCAATTCCTTAGCGTCTAAATCATTTTTTAAATAAACTAAAACTTTTCCATCCTCGTTTACAACATTTTTAACAGCTGGATGAGTTTTAACAGCTAGGATTAAATTTTCAGTATCATCAGCTTGTAATTCAAAAAAGCCTTCATTTGCTGACATACCATCCACTAAACCAGTGTATAAAATTTCTCCTTTCCTTAAAACCAAAACATGGGTACATACCTTTTCTACTTCGTCTAGTAAATGAGAGGCGAGTAAAATGGTAGTCCCTTTTGATGCAATTTGTTTGATAATATCTCTAATTTGATGAATCCCTTGAGGATCTAAACCATTAGTAGGTTCATCAAGAATTAAAATTTCAGGATCATTCAATAGGGCAGAAGCTATCGCTAATCGCTGTTTCATCCCCAAAGAAAAAGTACTGAATTTACTGTTTTGTCGATCAACTAAACCTACTAATTCAAGTTTTTCATTGACTTTTGTATAGTTGATTCCTTTGATTTTACAAACCAGTTCTAAGTTTTCCTTAGCAGTCATGTAAGGATAGAAATTAGGTCTTTCTATAATGGCACCTACTTTTTTTAGGGCTTCGTGCGTTTCCATTGAACCACTAAACCAGCTGTATTCTCCCGAGGTTTTATTAACCACATTCAAAGCGATTCCTAAAGTTGTTGATTTTCCGCTCCCGTTAGGACCTAGAATTCCGTATACATTGCCTTTATGTATGTCGAAAGAAACGTTTTTCAGGGCTTGTAGTGAGCCATAACGCTTGTTGAGATTTTTGATAGAAAGTATAGTTTCCAATGGGTTCATCTTTATTAATTTAATATAGGACGAACAAGACAGGAAATTGTTACTGTTAAACTTGAATTAGTTTATTTTAGCAATTAGTGCGCATAGCTCATTTAATTTTTGGGCCGTAATAGGTTTCATTATATAATCTTTTATCACATCATATTTTTTTGCCATTTCTATATCTGCAGGGTCGATTGAAGAGGTCATGATGAAAATTGAAATTTCTTTTTTTATCGGTAAAAGAATAAATTCATCCAGAAACTGCCATCCATCCATCACAGGCATATTTAAATCAAGTAAAATGGCATCGGGTAGATTTTCATTATCATCCCAATTTTCTTTTAATTTAGCGATTGCTGATTGGGCATTATTAAAGGATTGAATTTCTTCACAAAACTTATTTTTAGAGATGAGAATGCTCATCAATTTCAGCGTTAATTTGTCATCATCAATAATGTACGTTAATTTATTTTTCATTTAAATAAATTTTAAAATTTGAACCATAACCTACTTCGCTTTCTACTTCAATTTTTCCATCCATAGCTTCGAGTTGGTTCTTGGTTATAAATAATCCAATTCCTTTTGCATCTTCATTGCCGTGAAAGGTTTTATACATTCCAAAAAGTTTATGCCCATTTTTTTTTAAATTCAGTCCTAAACCATTATCTCTAAAGTTTATTATGGTGTAATCATCTCTGGTCTCATAGCCAATTTCTAAAACAGCTTTGCGTTCTGGAGATTTATATTTAATGGCATTTGTGATTAAATTCAACAAAATACTATCTAAGTAGGCGGGAATTGCAATTACAACCAGATCATCTGGGATAGTATGCGTAATTGTTATTTGGCTATCTTTAATTACCAAACTCAAAGCCATTTTTGTTTTTTCGATTTCACTCTTTAACCGAATCTTGGTTTTTTCAATATTTGTTTTTTGCTGAATGGTTATAATTTCATTCAAATATTCAATTGATTCTGACAGTTTTTCTGTTCCGTCTTTAAATAAATCAAAATAGGAAAGCTTCTCAGCGATATCATCTGTATTTTCAATCACATCCACAACCATAGATAAATTACTGGTGTGCGAGCGTATGTTATGGGAGACTATGTGAGTGAAATTATACAGTTTGTTGTTTTGACTGCTGGTAACATCTAACAATCGTTTAAGTTCAAACTCTTTTTCAATTCTTTGGGTTACGTTTCGGCCCACTCCAACAAAATTAATGAAATTGTTATTGCTGTCAAATACAGTAGTTATATTTAGTTCAAACCAATATTTCTCTTTGTTTTTATTATAATTTAATATTGTGATTTTTATACTTTCTTTATTTTTAATTGCGTTTCTCATTAACGATGAAGCGCTTAAATCAGTTTCTGGCCCTGTGGATAAATAGCCGGGTTTTTGCCCTATTATTTCCTCCATATTTAAACCGGTAAGATCTAAATAGGCTTGATTTGCCCATACCGCTTCTCCATTTTCATTGGCAATTACAATGGTGTCCGTAGTTTCGGAAGCTGCTAATGATAGCAGATTTAATTTAGCTTCAACATTCTTTCTTTCACTTATATCTCTAATGAAACAAACCAAATACGTTATGTTAGCGACTTGAAATTTTTTCCCTGAAGCTATTTCCACGGGTATAGTTTCTCCAGATTTTGATTTGATATGCGTTTCATTGACCGTATATTCATTCCGGGTTAGATTATATTTTAAAAAAAATCGAAGCTCTGTTCTAAATTCTACAGGGAATAATTTTGAATTATGTAAACCTTTCAATTCAGAATTGTTATATCCTGTAAGTTCTGACGATCTGGGGTTACAGTCCGTAATTATTCCATTTGAGGTGTCAATAATAAAAATGGCGTCATTGGCACTGGAAAAAATCGAAGAAAATTTTTCTACGCTTAACTGTAATTCATTTATTAAATTCTGCTCATTTGTGATGTCCTGAAAAGTGCCCAGTAAATTCGCGGGTTTTCCGTCAATAGTTTCTACCTGACAAATACATTCAATATATTTGATGTTGTTTTTAGCTGTGGTGATCTGAAATTTATCATCAAAAGGAATCCCTTCATTGATTGCTCTTTCAATAAGTACTTTAATTCGATCTCTATTTTCGCCTATTGTATAGAAATTAATACCATTTCCATTAACAGGTTCAAAATCTTCCGGGACTTCAAGAATACATTTCGTAACAGCATCCCAATACACATCATTGGTTTGGAGGTTCATTTTCCAGATTCCAATTTTAGCTGACTGTGCAGCTTTGAAATAGAGTTCAAGCTTATCTGTCATTAGTGAGTTTTAAATGTTTTAATAGTCTTGGACACAACCAAATATAAAGTTTATATCTTGGTGTTAGTGTTTTTTAACATAAAAAAACTGATGTTTATGATTTTATTTTTATTGAATTATAGTTAATGTGTTGTTAGTTAGTTATTTGTGTCTTTGTTTTAAATTTAAAAAGGGTTTTAAAAAATCGGTTTTTGCCTAATAATTAAATAGTTATGTTTTTTAAACTTTCTTTTTACTGGAATAAAACATCAACGACATAATCCAGTAAATTCTATGTTCAAATGGTATTACTTACTTAAAGATCACTCTTATTCTCTTAATCTCTTTGTTTATTAAAGTCCTGAATTTATTGACAAATCAAAAACAAATGGATAAAATTTTTAGAGTGCCTTTTTAGTAGTATTTTTCCAATAGTAACACGATATTCTTAGTGTTTTTTATGTAAGTAGGTCGGTATATTTAAAAAGGAGTAACCTCCAACGGCTTAATTTATTGTAATTTTGTATTAAATTATTTTTCAAATGAGTAGTGAGCCAGTAATGCTTTTTAAAAAACCATCGTATCCAATAAACAAATCACTTTTGGAATACTTGGAACGTTTTGACCGTTTGTCAAAAGTTTCTATTTTTTACGATGATTTATTGCGCTTTTCAGGATCTGTGACCGTTTATGATAAAAACGATGAGGACACTTTATGGATTAGAGTGTATTATAATGAATTTGAAAGGGAAGAAATTGATTTAAATCTAAAAAAAATCTATTCGCTGTTGCATTCTGATGGTAATCTGGGGATTCTTAAATTTTTGAATGTGGATTCCATTGATTACTGTACTTTTGGAAACTCGAAACCTTTTCGAATAAAAGTCAGAAATATTCTGAATGATAATTACACTCATTTTTATATCAAGAAAGCAGATGCTTCCCGTATTTACGGCCTAGAACTCGAGCATATTCTGTCACCTGATAAAATCAATTTTTTAGTCTACAATGACACTTTGATAGAGGAACACATCATGGGAATTCCGGGTGATGTTTTTATAAAAACACTTTTGGCAGATTGTACCGAAACTGAAAAATCACAAATTGCAAAAGAATTTGTAAAATTCAACGAGCGTTGCATGATACGATTGTTGGGCGATATGCGTTCTTATAATTATGTAATTGTTCCTACACATGATTTTGACCATGTTGTTTATAAAATACGCGCCATCGATTTTGACCAACAATGTTATGAAGGAAATTTTAAAGTCTACCGACCTCAATTTTTCAAAGAAAACTATCCAATGGTAAAATTGGTTAAAGACAAACTTCAAAACAGTTCAATCGAGCAATACAAAGATGAGGAAAGAGCGGTTCTTGCCAAAAGAATCCATTCTGCCGAAAATCGTATTAAAAGATTATTGCAAATTATGGGGGATGATGTTATCGCACCAGAGGAACATTTGAATCAATTGCAATTAGAATTATACCGTTACACGAATGATTTGAATTTTAAAAAAGCAAAATCCATGGGGAATATTATGAGTGCTGCTTTTGAATTTATTACGAGAAACTTTAAAAACACAAATTTATTTAAAACGGGATTTTAGTCTTTTTATAAATTTATTATTTACATTAATTCAATTATGAGAAACTACATTTTCATCTTATCTGTTTTTACTTTTTTATCTTGTCAACAAGATTCGGGTACTTTAACAACGGTTTATTCGTTGCCTAAAAAGCTAAAAGAAGTTTCGGGAATTACCTATTTATCTAAAAGCAATTTGCTTTGGACACTCGAAGACAGCGGTAATGCGAATGAAATTTACGGACTGAATTTTGAAAACGGTAAAATTGAAAAAACGATAACCATCGAGAATACGGAGAATATCGATTGGGAAGATATCACAAAAGACAAAGATGGAAATCTGTATATTGGTGATTTTGGGAATAATGATAATGAAAGAAAGGATTTAAGTATTTATAAAATCGATAAAAATGCATTGAATACTGAAAGTGTAATTCCAGCGTATAAAATTTCATTTGCGTATCCGGAACAAATGGATTTCCCTCCTAAAAAAACAGAAATGTTCTATGATGTCGAAGGTTTTTTTGAGTTTAAAAATAATTTCTATCTCTTCACTAAAAACCGAAGCAAAGGTTTTGACGGTACCGCTTTTTTATACAAAATTCCAAATACGGCAGGCTTTCATCAAGCGGTTTTAATGGGAGAATTTAAAACCTGTGATAATTATAATCATTGTGCAATTACAGCCGCAACAATAAGCCCTGATGAGTCCAAAGTTGCTGTTTTAACCCATGATAAGATTTTTTTATTCGAAAGTTTCGAAGGCGATAATTTTCTGAAGGGAATAAAAACCACCCTCGAGTTAAATCATTTTTCGCAAAAAGAAGCCGCCTCTTTTATTGATAGTGACAGGCTTTTTATTGCTGATGAAAAAACCAAAAGCGTAGGCGGGAATGTTTATGATGTAAGTGTCAAAAAACTAAAATCCAAATCCTAAACCAAAAGCAATTCGGGCTTCTTCATTGAGCGTTTTAAAATAGGTGATTCTGGCTGTGACCACATTCAGACCGTTGAGCCACAATCCGCCACCAAACGATTGATGCCATTTGTCTGAATTCTCGCCTTTTTGCCAAACTCTTCCATAATCAAAACCACCTAAAATACCGTAAGTCATAGGCAAAACACTTCTTCTGATTTTTCCTAAATTCCAACGTATATCACTACTTTGATAGAAGGATTGATTGCCTAAAAAACGCTCGTTTCTGAAGCCTCTTAAATCATAATCACCTCCCAAAGTTGCTCCTTGATAAAATTCGAAATTGTTATTCAATAGTACTTTTGCTTTCAAAATAGTCGCTAAAACTACTTTACCATTAGCATCAATTTTATGGTTAAAATTAAGTTTGCTTTCTACTGAAGGAAAATTTATTTTGGTATCATTCAAATTCATTTTCCAATTCCCAGCTATTGAAAAACCCATTCCCATGGAAGGAAAAGATGGAATATCATAATTTTCAAAACTATATTTAAGTGTTGCTCCCGCAAATTGTTGGCTGTCAAAAACACCAGGATTTACAATTCCCGGAATATTTATAAATCGATTATTGGTTTCTTCCACGCTGATCTGCTCAAATGAAGTTTGGAAATGCAAAGTGCTTCCATATTTGCCCACTTTTTTAATTGAGGGTAAAACTTTCAACATTCGGATGCGAACACGATTGTAATCCATTCCGAAAGTTTCGTCATTATTTGCGGTTTCATTTCCGGCACCAAAATAATTAATTGTAAAATTCGGACTCGTGAATTGGCTTTCTAAATCTAAATCCCATTTGCCAATTGACTTCGGGAAATGTGCATTGTAAATCAGTTCATATCCATCTGTGGCAAAAAAGTAATTCGCTTTCAAAATGTGTTTTTGCGTATATGGATTTTGATTGAATTTATTGATGATATAGTTTGCCATAAAACCTATTTTGACGCCATCATCAGGATTATAACCAATATTTGGTAATCCTGAGAATACATTGTATTTGGGTTTTTCATAATCATAATGACTGGCTTCATAGTCATCAGACAAAAGAACTCTGGTTTTTGAATCTAAAGCATAGGTATTACTTTTTGATTTAAAATCATGAATTTTTACCTTTTTTCCGTTTTCTACAGTATAAGAATCTTCGTCTTGTCCTCCAATTAATCGGATGTTTATATCTGATTTTGAGTTTCCTTTTACTTCAAAAATATCGTCTTCATCCAATCCGTAAATCCAGATATTTTTTGTTTTTCCGGCAATGAAATCTTTTGTGTACAGCAATTCATCTCCTTCGTTTTTTGAACGGTATACTTCGACTCCAAGCTTGTTTTTTGTTGTCTGATGAATTATAAATTTGTCTTTTTTATCGGTACCAACAATCAAAACTGTTTTTTGTAACACAGTATAATAGTCAGAAGCATAGCGTTGTAATTGCGTTTTTCGTACTTTTAATTTGCGCTTTATATCTGCTATAGTTTCATCCTGAACTGCTGCAGGCAGATTATCAAAGGCGCTGTCTATAGCACTATCCGAAAGGTTTTCCTGAATGTATTTGGCTTGTAATAACCAATCGTTTTCATTGGCAGTTTTAAGAAAAGCAAGATCCAAAGGATAAGGTTCGCGATTCAGCCATTTTACATTTTTAATTTTTTCTTTAAAGGTTTGCATATGGCGCAATGCAGGCATATTCATCAAAAGAGAAAGGAATGCCCCATCATATTTTGTAAATGCTTGGTCACGATCTCTTGGAATCGGTTTATAAATTATCTTTTTACCCACTTTATATTCTCCCCAACGCCATTGATCTTGATGTCTGTCCCAATCGCCAATGAGCATGTCAAATAAACGTGCTTTGATGTATTCACTTTCATTAATTGTATACTTTTCATCTTTGTGAAGATTCTTCAATAGATCTTCGGTACTGATTATTGCGCTTGGATTCCCAAAGCTTTTTACGTCAATTTGGCTGTCAGTAGGCCGTTCTTCCACCATATACAATTCATCCCCAAAATTGGTATTGTAATCTTTTAGGGCTTTATGTTTAGGAATATAATACAATACAGGATTTGTATGTGAAACATCAATTTTTTCGGCCAAATTCCCAATAGCAAAAGAAATGTAAGGATGTGAAGTGGTATAGAAATCAAATAAAAAATTCTCGGCATAGGTATCTTCAAATTCGTTTTCGATAAATTGGTCTTTAAATGCCACAGCTTGTAGAAAACGAGAAGCGCTTTTTTTTAAGGCGCGCATTACATATTCTTTTCCGTTTTTGTCAACAATTTGCAATGATTTGGACTGATGTCCGCCACCGGCACGTTTCGGTTTTAAACCTCCAAAAAGAGTGTCAATCGTAGTGGTTTTTACTTCTATTGGTAAGCTGTAATACTTTCGATAATGATTTCCGAAAAGGAATTTATAAAATCTGTTTTTATTGGTTTGTTTTTCTGAATAGATAGTTGCAGTGGTAGTTTTTGCAAATGAAGTTGAAAAATTTTTGGTACTGAAATCGTCTTTTTTAGCTACTATAAATTGTTCAAAAATCAGTTTTTCTTTGTTGTTTTCCTTCCCGTAAAAAGAAACTTTTACGGCTCCATTTTCATAAACAGATAATCTTGCATACCCATTTCCACCATAAGAAAAATCATTGGGGTAAACGGCTTTTGCAGCCTCTGATTTTGATCCGGCTCCACTTACAATTTGCTTGATGTTATCTTTTTCAATGTATTGTAAATTATGGTCATGGCCCGAAACTACAATGACATTATCCTGACTCTGCAATAGTGTTTTTATGCGTTTTATAAAAACAGTATAGTGTTTATTTTGAATGTCTTGCGGGCTTACTCCCGATGTTTTTCGGATAAAGTTGATAACGGAACCTAACACTGGAAGTGGAATTTTTTGCTCTAATGGAAATAGTTGTTTTTTCAATGAAAATTGACCGCCGTGTGTTCCATTGCTCATTAACGGATGATGAAGCGCCAGAATTATTGTTTTCTCCTGATTTTTATTCAAAATGTCCGCTAGCTCATTAAAAAAAGCTTCTCTTGATTTTATCGAGCAATCATCGTTAATGGTTGGGCTTTTATCCCAATCTTCCAGAAACCATTGACTGTCTATAGTGATCAGTGTTAGATTTTTATTGATTTCTAAATCATCAATTCCACAGCTTTTTCTGGGTAAGAATGATTTTTTATCATTTAAATATTCCGTTACAAACTTTGCTTGGCGTTCTAAACCTTTTATTCCACTGTACCAATCGTGGTTTCCGGGAATAAAAATGGTTTTACCTTTGAAGTCTTTAGATAATTTTAGTTGATTTGTCAGCTTAGTTTCGGCAATAATTCGCTCATTTGGATGGTCAGTATTGGGTAATCCTTTTGGATAAATATTATCGCCAAGAAATAAAAGAGTCGTATTATTGTTTGCTTTTTTTAATCGATCTTCCAGTAAACCAATTGTTTGTTGCGCTTTTTCTTCATTAGCATTTCCGGCATCGCCAATTAAATAGAAAGTATGTGCAATTTTTGAGCTGTCTGACTCGTTTTGTACTACTGGATTTTTGATTTCTGTACCAAATTGGGCGTGATGTGTTGCACATGATTGAAAAATCAAGGCTGAAACAAATAACATAAAAGTCACTTTCTTCGAGGTAATAAAACAATTATCCGAAAACAATTTCATAATTTAGTAGTATAAAAATTTATTTTATGACTCTTATCGATCAAGCCCAAGATTTTGTTAGTAATTTACTCAAAGATAAACTTTCTATTTTATATACTTATCATAATTTTAATCATACACTTGGCGTAGTTGATGCAGTTAATACATTGTCCGACAGTGAAAATTTAAATCCTTCTGACAAAGAAATGCTACTAATTGCAGCTTGGTTTCACGATACCGGATATATAAATGGTTGTGCAAACCACGAAGATTTAAGTAGTGCTATTGCTGCCGATTTTTTAAAAGAAAAAGGAAAATCGGATGATTATATAAAGAAAGTTTCTAGCTTAATCAAAGCAACCAGAAAGGATAGTGTACCTCAAACCCTTTTAGAAAAAATAATAAAAGACGCCGATTATTACCATCTTTTTAGTGAAGATTATGCTTTGGCTTGTGATTTTTTGAGAACAGAATGGGAAAACACAGAACAGAAATCATTTACGGATAAAGATTGGGCGATAGAAAACAGGGATTTTTTAGTAAATAAGCATCATTTTTATACTGATTATGCTATAAAAAATTGGCAACCCTTAAAGGAAAAAAATATTAAAAAAGTACAGAAAAAAATCAAGAAAGGTGAAGAAGAAGCGAAAGAAAAGCTAGAAAAAGAAATCAGAAAGAGAGAGAAAGAAGAAAAACCCGACCGAGGGATTGATACTTTGTTCCGAATCACATTGAATAATCACACTCGTTTGAGTGGCATTGCCGACAGCAAAGCCAATATTTTGCTTTCCGTAAATGCGATTATTATTTCGATTGCACTTTCTACGATTATTCCAAAATTAGACAGTCCGAAAAATGCTCATTTGGTTATTCCTGTTTTCTGTATGTTGATATCCAGTGTAATTACCATCATTTTTGCCATACTTTCTACACGCCCCAAAGTGACTAAGGGTGTTTTTACAAAGCAAGACATTGAAGATAAAAAAGTGAACCTGCTTTTCTTTGGCAACTTTTATAAAATGCCGCTGCAGGATTATGAATGGGCTATGAATGAGATGATGAAAGACAGAGAATATCTGTATAATTCGTTGATTAAAGATTTATATTTTCTGGGATTGGTTCTGGAAAAAAAATATAGATTATTGCGAATTGCCTATAATCTTTTTATGATAGGAATAATTTTGTCGGTTATTGCTTTTGTAATTGCTTTCAAAATGATTGGTGTTTAATTCAGTTCGTCCAATAAATCCTGATAAGAATACTTTTTAGTCATTGCTCCATTCCCGGCATTAACCACTTTTACTCTTATGGCTCTCAGTCCGGAAACACCTTGTAATTCTTCCACCTCAAATTGCTCGATGGTAGGTTCGAGAATGTTTTTGAATTGCAGGAATTTGACGTATTTCAAATATTCCGTTTCCTCTTGATTGTGTGAATATACGATGGTGATTTTTTCTTTTTCGGTAATACGATCTTTAGTCCCTTTGATGTTGGCTTTGTCGATTCGTTTTTTCACCACTTCATATCTCGCATTGTACGTTCCATCAACATCAAAACGCTTTTCATCCATTCTAAATCGGATAGAAATAGGGGAACTGAATACCAAAATCAAAGAAGTGACATCTAATTTATAGGGCAAAGAAGACTTCAGTTGATGATGTTCTAACTCCATTTCACACAAGGTTTGCAATTGCCACAATCGTAAATTATTAAGATACATCATGTCAAATGTTTGATTTGGAGCAATTGAAGCACCAATATACAAGTTATGTTCTACCCCGTCAGTTTTAAATCGTTCGTAATAATGCGGAAAAATATTTTGTGCTTCCGTTTGTTTTTTATCAAGAATTCCAGCCAGTTTTTTATTGACAATGGACAGTGCATTATCGAATTTCTTTCTGGATTGGTAAAACAGTCCCGTTTTTTCATCTAGTTTTTCAAAATAGTCTTCAACCAAAATTTGGCACTCATGATCCATTTTGGAATTTTTTAAAATGGGATGAATTTCAGTTTCAATATAACGTTGAATCTGTTGTTCGGTATCCGCTTTCAGGAGAAAATCCAACTCGTTGAAAAACGATTGTAATTCAAATTTTCGCTGTTCTAACAATACAAGATTGGTATTGGATTTTAGATTTTCAAAGATTTGCAAGAGTGTTTTCAGTTGATTCTTCAGATCTGCTTTTACGGTCTCGTTTCTATGCTCCGAAGAGCCTTTAATGTCTATTTGACCATATAAAGGATATACTTCTTTGAAAACAATTTCTTTAAAAATATAGCCTTTACTTTGATTATTGGTTTGAAAATATTTTTGGGCTTCTTTTTTGAATTTCCAATACACACTTGGATGAATCGTAGTATATTCTCTTTGAATAATGGCTTCTATTTGGTGTTGCATATCATTGTTGTAGCGTTCCAATGTATCTACCAAATAAGGCAAAATCAAGTCCAGATTGTTTACATTGATACTGTTTAGCTCTCTTGGTTTTGCCGAAACCAATTCTATAATGCCCAAAAGTTTATCGTTTTTTAGTACAGGAGCAAGAATGCAGCTTTTGATATTTTGTTTCAACAAATGTTCTCCCAGTTTTTCATTTCCGGATGTTAGGGTGAATTTTTCAACATTTGAAATTATAAAAGGTTTATTTTGCTCTAAAATGTTTTTTAAAGAGCAACCAAAAAGGGCGTTTTTACAATCGACTTCTTCGATATCGTGAAGAATAAAACTGCCTATTTTTTTTTCATCATAAATTGGCCTTGTAAATTTTTCATCTTCTTCATTATAAATGATGAAACCAACTTGTAAATCGGATACCTTGAAAATGGAACGAAAAATGGTTTCAAAATTCGAGGTATTATCGACTTGTTCCGTTTCTGATTTTAGAAGATTACTTTTTAAGTTTGAAATGGCACTTTCAATGGAAGCATCAAATAGAGATACGATACCAAAGCCTTTTAAAATCCAACTTTCCGAAGGGAATTTTTCTTTCCACAAATCGATGTTGTCATAATTATCCATCAATAAATCGATATCTTCTGGAGTTAATGTTATCGCTTTATCAGTGGGGATAATTTCCATAAAATCGGCATTATATAGAATTCTATAATGCTTCATAATACCATTTGCATCTGGGATATCGTAAAATAAAGGTTTGTTAAAATCGAAATGCTGGTTGTAAAATGTGTTCAGAATCAAAATGCAATTCATGATGTAGAATTGATGTTCATCAAAATCCCGGATTGACATGTCAAATGTTGTCCCGGCATTATGAAGTGTTTTTTTGAATCTTTCGGTATAATTGAAAGTAAAATTCTGGAAAGGAATCGTTACTGCTTTAATTTCATTATTAGTTAAGGCAGTAGGAAATAGGTCGGCTAATAGGTATTTGATTACCGTTTCATTTTCATGAATTAAATTTAAATCTTCAATTCCTGTTCTAAATTCAGGAAAAGGTTCTATTTGTTTTAATAATGCTTTGGCGTAATTGGAACGATAATCCACATTGGTGACAGCAATTTCTTCCAGAGCTTTGATAAGCTTATGGAATGAAATCAAGGTTTTGAACGGGCTGTCTTTAAAAAAATTAGGAGTCATCCTCTTTTGTTTTACGGAAAAACAAATTTACAAATAATTCGGAACCAAAAGTCTACAAATTGTCTTTTAGTTTCATCTTTAAGAAGCTCTTATTTGCAAGTATTACAGCTTTACATTTTTAGCAAGAGAGTATCTTTTAAATCAAGTTATGATTTGCTGATAAAGGTAATGTTGGAGTTCAAGAGACTTTTTTTTAATTTATTTTTTTGTCTCAATAGCATTATTGACTGGATTAATATAAGGATTAGCATCTTTTCAAGGTTTTTAGAGCGTTAGTGACAAACTGAATTTAAATTTTATAAAACGCATGCTTTCTTCAAGAATAAAAAGGGAATAAGTTGTTGCTTTGAAATCAAATAGATGTAATAAACAGAGAATAATTTTAAACCGAATGAATCCTTTTATTATAGAAACCAATCAGTGTTTCATTTATTTCTTTTAACTCTGGGGTAAGAAATGTTTTTCTGCCTTTTTCATCGTTAGTTAATTCGAGATGGCAAACAGTGCACTTAAATTCCTTGAAATGATTTGTGACATTTCGGGTTGTTATTATTTTATGGCCAAATAGTGAACACAGGATTTTTTTACTTATAAATTTTTCTTTGATTTCGATTGTGTTCATATATTGGTTATTTAGATTTGGGGGACTAAACTTAATTAATAACCGTTTAAATATCAAATAAAGTCGATTAAATGCATTTTAAATTAAATAAAATAATAAAATTCTCATAAAATTAACAAAATAATTTTTACATCCTCATATAAGAAGATGCGAAAAGTGCATAAAAAATCCCCAACTACTTAAGTAATTGAGGATTGAATATTTAGAAATATAAGAGCTGTAACTAGCTTTTCTCTTCTTTATTGAAATAAACTAAGTAGTAATACATTTGTTTTTCTTCGTCCCAACCTTTCTCAACAAATTTCTCCGCACTTTCAGGATTGATGAAATCCATTTTAATTTGAATGTGTGTATCCAAATTAATTACGTTTTTGATTGATTTTCTCGCATCAGAAACCGCAGCATTTGCAATAGGGAAGGATGTTACATCTTCAATGCTGTATTTTTCTCCTTTATCAATTTTATAGTTCTTGAATTCCGGAATTAAATCTGGATTATCCAATACTTCATTTAGGAAATTAGTTTCTTCGAACTGATCGTTTTTTGCAAAATAGTTCACAGAACGGTTCATGAACATCACTTCTTCTTTTTTGTCTTCCGCAGGAAAAACAACATCTTTAGCAAAGTTCTGACAAAATTTTAAATACTTTTTAGTGATAAAGTTTTCATCCTCAAAAGCATCAACAGATAAGAAATGTTCTAACCAATATCTGGCATCATAACGGTTGCTGTCAACAGTCAGGATTTTGTAACCTTCTTCTTTTTTATAGTTGAAGATCAAACAACCTTTGTCTAATTTATTTAGACTTACACCTTGTTGTAAAATCATTTCTAAGTGCGTTTCTTTTTCTTCAAATTGCAAAAAGTCAGCTTGTATCTCACTTTTGAAAATTCCTATAGCATCCACGACATTATTATCAATACTTACGTTTGTCAAATAGGTAACGTATACTTCACCATTCTTGATGTGTGGATGATTGGATTGCTCAAATAAATGCTGTGTTATTTTTTTAGAAGTTTCGTGAATATTACTTGGATTCTCGAAAATTTCCGTAGCAAATTTGAACATATCGTTGTAATCTAAATCGATTTCATGTGCAAACTGAAAATAGTTTTCTTCTTTTTCTCTAAATGGTTTAAAGAAAAATTCTTTCATCAAAGGCACAATTTCATCATTCAGATTAAAAGGTTGCTCCGATAAAAAAATAGCCTCGTTTCTACTTTTATTACCAACTCTGTGAATTGATAAGTTTTCGATGTGTGTATTATATAAATTGATCATATTTTTTATTTTTTTAGATAAAAGAACCAAGATGAAAGACAGCAAAAAGGTCTTTTATCTTGGCTCTTGATTCTTAATTGTATAATGCTTTAATTCCAGTTCTCTTCAAACCCGTAGTCTTCAAAACTATCGTCTCCTTCAAACATGTCTAAATCATCTTCGTCTAGTCCATCTTCAAATTCATCATTGTAGTCATCGGCATTATCTGATTCAAAGTTTTTTTCCATGGCTTCATCAGGCATTTCACCGTGAGAAAAAATGGTTTCCGGATACGTATTTCCAGCAAGTTGATCTTCTACAGCAGCCAGTTCTACAAGGAAAGTCCACATATTGATGAAATCATAAACATAGAGGATTTTAGTGTTTTCCTTATCTAAAATATCAGATAATTGGTAATCGCTCATGATTTTTTGCTCACCTGGAACATCACCGGTATCAAAAAGTGAGATCTCCTCTTCCTGATTCCAAGTTTCATCGCAAGTATAAAATGAAGCCACTTCCATTCCGTCAAATCCGAAGGAATTGAAAATAGCATTGTGCAAATCTTCTAAAGTATCGTCTTCAAGTATTGCAATGTCTCTAAAAACATCTTCTTCCGCGTCTAGAATCACTCTAAATTTATAAACCATAATCTTTGTTTTTATTGAAAGCTCAAAGGTAAAATTTAATTTTTAGATTTAGATTTCAGATTTTCGATTTGTTGATAAGATTTTTGTGTATGCATTCATTTAAGAATGGCGGTAATTGGAAGTTCACCAAGTCAGGATGTTGAATTAAAATGGTATTCGCAAAGTAGAATTTTCATTCGAAGGATACCATTTTAATTGTTTTTTACTCGTCAGTTTTATTTTTAAAGATGGTAACGACTCTTTTTCTGAATTGATGGTATTTTTTATGATTTGGATATAGTCTGCTGTGGGCCATGTTGTTAAAAACCAAAGCAACGGCAAGCAAAATAAGTACACCGCTCAAAACAGGAGAAAGTACATACCAATACCCCAGATTTTTAATTTTTTCAGAACCAGCTATTGCAATCAAAGCGGTTGCTCCGCCTGGCGGGTGCAATGTTTTAGTCATTTGCATCAAAACAATAGAGGAAGAAACAGCAAGCGGAGCGGTTATCCAAAGTATATCGGGAACGAATTTATATACCGTAACACCAATAATTGCAGAAATCAAGTGGCCTCCAATAAGGTTTCTCGGTTGTGCCAATGGACTTTGAATTACGCCATAGACCAAGACACTTGATGCACCGAATGAACCAATTAAATAAACAACATCCGAATGTGGTAATGTTTGAGATTGTAAATAGGCAATTATGCCAATGCCAATGAATGAACCCAAAAAAGCCCAAAAATGTTCTTTAAAATCGATTAAAGTTTCTTTGTATAGAATGTATTTAGTTTTGCGATAATTTCTTTTTATTTTTTGAACAGGCATAGGCAGTTACTTTATTAAACTTGGTGAATAGGAGTAAACAGTGAAAGGATAAATCATTTTCGCCGTATATTTTGAAATCAGGCAAACAACCAGAATTGGAAGAAATAAAGTATAATCATTGGTTAAACCACAAACTAAGAATATGGCAGTAAAAGGAGCATGGATACTGGCACTCAAAACGGCAGCCATTCCTATTATCATGAAATTTATTGGGATTACATCAGCATTAAGGTATGTGTTTAAGAGTAAAGCAAGGAGTAATCCTAAAAAAGCACCGATAAAAAGGCTTGGTGCAAAAACACCACCATCTCCACCAGAAGCAAGAGTAGCCGAAGCAACAATGGGTTTCAAAAGTAAAATTCCAATAAAGGTTAGTGCTAACGAAAGTGAAAGTACCATTTCATTTGGATTAATGAAAATAGTTTTGATAGCATGATATCCTTCGCCATAAAGTTGTGGGAAAACAAAAAGAGAAATACTCAGAATCAAAGATCCGATGATGATTTTGAAATAAGGGACTTTTATTTTCGAAAATTGTTCTTTAAAAAATAATACACAACGGGTTAAATAAACGGAATGTATTCCTGCTATAATCCCTAAAAGAATAAAGTAGGGAACAGCTCTTAAATGCCAAGTCGTACTATTTACTGCAAATAAAGGTTTTTCATTCAATAAATAAAGGAGTCCAAAAGCGATTGAAACGGCTATAAGGTTTGTTAGTACAAACGCCCGGGTTACTTTTTTTGAGATTACTTCGAGTGAAAATAAAATTCCGGCAATTGGACTGCTGAATAATGCCGTAATTCCTGCTGCAACTCCTGCACAGATTAATTCTGTTTTGTATTGTCTAAAAACATTTTGTTTCCTTTGCGCAACAGAACCAATAGTTGCCGAAGCGACAACTGTCGAAACTTCTATTCCGGTAGAACCACCAAAAACTACGGTCAATAAGCCGTTAATGAAGTGTGAAGAAATCTTGTAACTGGGTAGATTTTTTGAATTTGAATTGGTACTTTCAAAGATTTCTTTTATCCCTTTGTTTTCTTTTTTCTTGAATACATATTCCCGAAGAAAAAAAATAATTGACAATCCAAAAACTGGAAAAACAACAAAGAATATTGGATTTACAATCGTTTGGTGAAAAAAGATTTCTTCATAATATTCCGTTGCGTTTTTTAAAATAACACCTAAAAAAGCAGAAAGAAAACCAATTAGAATGGATACAATAACTAGTTTTTGGAGTTTAATGAAGTGATAGTTTTTTTTAATTTGTGTGGTATTGTTCATTTGAGAAATTAATTGTCTGAATACTACAAATTTAAATAAACAAAATCAAACTAGAATTGAAATATGAATTGGACTGTTTTCTTTTATGATTTCGGTAGTATTTTTACTTTTTTACAAGTGAAAACTGCTTATTTTTCATAAAACTCTATCGGTAGGTCATCTGGATCAGCAATAAAGAAAAACCGTTTTTTAGTGTATTCATCCACACGGATTTCTTCTGAATTGATATTTTGACGGACTAAAAAATCTCGCGTTTTTTGAATGTCATTCACTTCAAAAGCTAAATGGCGTAATCCTGCCGCTTCTGGTCTTGAAGGACGTTGCGGAGGATTTGGAAATGAAAAAAGTTCGACTACGTAATTTCCATTTAAGGCCAAATCAAGTTTATACGATTGCCTTTCTTCGCGGTAAATTTCCTGAACAATTGTTAGCCCTAAAACGGTTGTGTAGAACGTTTTCGATTTCTGATAATCAGAACAAATAATGGCGATATGGTGGATTTTATTGAGTTGTAGCATTTTATTTTAAATAAGTCATTTCAGGAAGATTTGCATTGGCATCTTGAATCAAAGCATCAGAATGAAGTTTATGGATCAACGCTTTGGTTTCATCAATATCATTTATTCGGAAAAGAAACAGTACTTCGTTTTCATCATCGACATTTTGCCAAAGATGCTCCAGAAACATATTGTTTTCGGCATGAAAGGCTTTGTCTTTTTCTAAAATTTCCCTAATGATTGCAATAGGAACATTCTTAAGTTTTGCTAATAGATGTGGCATTTTTTTTGAATTGATAAGGTGTAAAATGAACAAAGCCTAATCAATTGATTAGGCTTTAGTTTTTTATTTTTTTGCGTCGGAACAAAGTCCTACAATCTCATGGAAAGTGTCGTGTAAATCAGTGATTGATTTCAAAACTGCGGCATCAGATCCATTTGAAGTGACTAATTTATGTAACGCTTTGCTTTTTAACTGTAATCGTTCTGCCGATGCTAATATTGCATTTGTTTTAAATTCTGCAGGAATATCCGACTTTAATAGCATTGCTGCTTTGTTCATCATTTCTTCTGAACGCGCTTTTATTGGTGCAAAATTTCCTTCTTCAGCCGGATGAAATGTTTGGGACATTACTTCGTGAAATTCTTTTATGGCTGGCCATTTATCAAAAGTGGATTGAGCCGAAACGGAGTTTGCAACAACAATTAGTACCAAAACCAGAAATGCTTTAAGATGTTTCATAATTATTTATTTGTGTTTAAAGGTTCTAACAAATATAGGAAATTTTAGTTTTGAGGAGTTATAATTCGGGTTAGGATATTCATTAAACATTCAATTTTCGAATTACTTTTGCCGGATTTCCAACTGCCAAAGAATTGTCGGGAATGTCTTTTGTAACTACTGAACCAGCACCAATTACAGAACCATTTCCTATGGTAATGCCAGGGCAAATAACCGAATTTCCTCCAATCCAGCAATCATCACCGATAGTTATGGGTTTAGAAAGTTCGTGGGTGCGTCGGGTTTCAATATCCATTGGGTGTGATGCGGTGTACAATTGAACGCCAGGAGCAAATAGAACATTAGAGCCAATGGTAACTTTCGCACCATCCAAAATAACACAGTTTACATTGAAATACACATTGTCGCCACAGATGATATTGTATCCATAATCACAAAAAAATGGAGGTTCTATATAAAGATTTGCTCCTGCATTAGGTATTAGCTCTTTTATTATTTCTCGTGCTTTTTTGGTTATTCGATACTCGGTTACATTTAATCGATGGAGTAAATTTTTGGCTTTACGGCGATCTTTTTTAAGATCGTCTCCTCCAGAAATATAAAGTTCCCCAGCGAGCATTTTTTCTTTTTCGGTTTTCATAAAAGGAATTGTCGTTTTTTGTAAATCTTGATTTTTGCCAAAGTTTCAAATGAATTTTTTAAGAATAACAATTTGTCCTAAATGATATACGTCATGCTGAATGATTCCGTGAATATGCTCATAATAGGTGAGATTATTATTGGGGTATATTTTTTCAAAATCACTTTCGTTAAAATCACTTAATAGTTCAATCCATTGCTGTTGGGATTCCTCAAGACTTATCAGAGTGTTTTTCCATGCTTCTTCAGATGGATCTGAATTTTTTGTAAAATAGTTGTGACCGGGTGTTGTCATAATTTTTCCTTGGACACGTTGCAATACATTCAACCTCCATTGAATCATGTGATTGACAATCTCCCAAATAGAATTGATTTCAGGCTTAACTTTTGTATAAGCTTGTTCTGCTGAAATTGATTCCAAAGTTTCAAGAATGTTAATATCAATCCAAGGATGGCCATTGTAAACGGTTTTGTAAAGATTAGAAACTCTTTCTTTTTCAGTCATGAATTATTAGTTTTAAAATTATGGATTACACTATTTTTAGAATGTCAGGATCAACACTTCTTAATCAATTTAGTTCTTTCTTAATTTTCGCGGGTAATTTATCCTTAACCAGAGTATAGGATTGTGTCACATAATGTTGCCATTCTTTAGCCGATAAAACGTTGATGTCTTCTGCCAAAACCCATTTGTAACGTGCTGTGTAAGGTGCAGGCTTAAAACCTTCCCGGTGGCTCATTTCCTCAAATTCTTCATCCAAAACTTTAAAAGCCGCTGAAGTAGGAGATTGGTCTAAACCAATAACCAAAAATATTTTTTCGCCTATGCAAAAACACAAATCATTTCCCCATTTAATGTTTTCGGTTACCGCTGCATTTGATTTACAAATAACCTGTAATTCTTCAATATTCATGAAATTAGATTTTTGTTTTGGCTATTTTATCATGAATTTTTAATGTTTCCTGCAATCCCGCACTTCCGTACCAAAGCGTCAGTTCAGCTTCAAGCAGATTCGATTGTACCGCAGGATCTGTTGCTACAAACGCTTTAGCTTCTTCAATACTGGCGGCATTAAAAATATAAATGCCTCTGTAATTTCTTTCGTTTTTCATAAAAGGACCAGCCACAACCAGTTTTCCTTCTTGCGCTAATCGATTAATATTAGCCATATGTCCTTCAAATAATTTTTGAGTTTCTTCTTTGGTGGCTGTCGTGTTGCTTCCCGTTTTTAATAAGCAAAAAACATATTTCTTCATGCCATATTCGTCGGCATTTAAAGATTTTGCCAGTTTTTCGTCATATGTTGAGGGAGTTTCTTGAGAAAATACTGCGGTACTATAAGAGAACAGTAAAAGTAAAAAGAGTGATTTTTTCATTTTTCAGAATTTGATTGTACACAAATTTAAGGTTTTCATCATAAAATAAAAAATACGTGATTTCAAATTCGAAATTTATTTACTAAAACAACTCATCCTGTAATTTCAACAGTTCAGTAATAACTTTTTCTGGTTCTGATTTTTCCAATAGATATTTGCGGTATCAAAATCAGATATCATGAAACCAACAATTATTGAACAATCAAATCATTCGAACAGAACCCTTAAATCGATTTTTACTCTTGTCCTTTTATTATTCAGCTTGACTATTTTTTCACAAAATACAGTTTCAGGGAAAGTGGTGGATGCAAAAGGAAAACCAGTTTCCGGCGCTAATGTTTTTATCGAAGGAACTTATGACGGCGCTTCCAGTACTGAAACGGGTAATTTTAGTTTTACCACCAATACAACCGGAAATCAGACATTGGTAGTGAGTTTCCTGATTTATGAAACTTCAAAAACTGTAATTGATGTGGCTAATTTCCAAAATAAAACGATCAAATTACGAGAAAGTGTTACGTCGCTTGATGCAGTTGTGATTACCGCAGGAACATTAGAAGCGGGCGATAAAGCAAGAGTTTCGGTTTTGAAACCATTAGACATCGTAACTACAGCGGGTTCTGCGGGGAATATTATTGCGGCTTTGCAGACGTTGCCAGGAACACAAACGGTAGGCGAGGACGGGCGATTGTTTGTTCGTGGTGGCGAAGCCAATGAAACACAAACTTTTGTTGATGGGATTCGGGTGGCGCAACCGTATGGCGCAACCACGAATAATTTGCCTACACGAGGGAGGTTTTCGCCCTTTTTATTTAGTGGAATATCTTTTTCTACAGGTGGATATTCAGCGGAATATGGCGAAGCGTTATCCAGTGTTTTGTTATTGAATACACAAGATGAACCAGACCAAAATAAAACCGAAATCGCTTTGATGACCGTAGGTTTAGGGATTGGAAATACCCAAAAATGGAAAAAAAGTTCTTTGAGCGTAAATGCGAATTACATCAATTTAGCGCCGTATCAAACGGTTATTCCTCAAAATGTGGATTGGAACAGTCCTTTTCAATCTTTGTCAGGAGAAACGGTATATCGCTATAACTTCAATAATGGGATTTTGAAAGTATACGCTGCTTTTGATAGCTCTAAATTCGATATTAATCAGGAAAACATCAATTCGCCGGAGAAAATCAGAGTCGATTTAAACAATAATAATTTTTATTTGAATTCGTCTTACAAAGGCATTTTTGGGAATAACTGGCAAATTACTTCTGGGTTGAGTTATGGCTATAGCAACAACAAAATAAATTTGGATTCAGATAAAGTGGCGAATGATGAAAATGCGGCTCATTTGAAATTAAAATTGAAAAAAAGTTTTTCAGACCGATTAAAACTATCTTTTGGAGCTGATTATTTTGTTACCCAATTCAATGAAGATTTTAAGGAAAATTCAGGTTCGGTTTTTACCAATGGATATGATGCTAACATTGCAGCTATTTATACTGAAGCTGATATTTTCTTCTCTAAAAAATGGGCGGCAAAAATAGGAGTAAGGGCTTCAAATAACGATTTGCTGAACGAAACTGCTATTTCACCCCGAGTTTCATTTGCGTATAAAATGGCTAAAAACAGCCAGTTTTCATTTGCTTATGGCAATTTTACCCAAACTCCAAATGCGGAATACGTTAAATACTCCAACAACCATCAGTTTGAAAGCGAAAAAGCTTCTCATTATATTTTGAATTTTCAATACAATAAAAACGGGAAAACGTTTCGTGCGGAAACCTATTTTAAAGATTACAGCAATTTAGTAAAATTCGACACAGAAAGAGCAGTTTATAATTCGGTTTATGACAATACGGGTTCTGGTTATGCGAAAGGCTTGGATTTGTTTTGGAGAGACGGAAAGTCTATCAAAAACTTAGAATATTGGGTTTCCTATTCTTATATCGATACAGAAAGAGATTATAAAAATTTCAGTTCCCAAGTTACGCCTAGTTTTGTTGCGGATCACAGTTTGTCAATAGTTACTAAATATTGGATAAAGGATTGGAAATCACAAATAGGTTTCACGAATTCGTACAGTTCGGGACGACCATACAACAATCCAAACGAAGCGAAATTCATGAATGGAAAAACGAAATCGTACAACAGTTTGAGTTTCAATTGGGCATATTTAGTGTCGCAGCAAAAGATTTTATACTTCTCGGTTTCCAATGTTTTAGGTTCTCAGAATGTTTTTGGATATGAATATGCCAATAATCCAGATAATGCGGGGTTTTACAACAGAAAAGAAATCGTTCCCACGGCTGATCGTTTTTTCTTTGTAGGCTTCTTTTGGACAATCAGCAACGATAAAAAAGACAATCAGTTGAGGAATTTGTAAATGACAATTTCAATAGTAATGGCAATAAGAATAGCAATGACACTATTCGAAATTTAATTCCAATAACAATTCATCCTTCAAAATTGACAGTTCAGTAAGTATAAATTTTAAATCAATAAAAACCGAGATACTTTTGAAGTATAAATTATATAACGTTTCAATCATCAAAATAATAATCATTTAAAAACAAGAAATCATGACCAAAATTATCACCACAATCGTATTTTTTATTTGTAGTCTAGTATCAGCTCAAGGGCAATTTGAACAAGGAATGGGAAAAGCATTCCAGCTTTGGGGAGAAGGGAAAAACACGGAAGCTTCGGATATGTTCGAAAGAATCGCCGCCGCTGAAAAAACAAGTTGGTTGCCTAATTATTACGTTGCATTAGTGAATACAACAACCGCTTTTAGAACAAAGGACAAGGAACAAATGAATTTGTTGCTTACAAAAGCTCAGAATTCTTTGGATACAGAAATGGGAAAAAATCCCAATAATGCCGAATTATTGGTTATGCAGGCTATGATTCACACCGCTTGGATTGCTTTTGATCCGATGACTAACGGACAAAAATTATCCGGAACTGTTATGGAATTGTACGGAAAAGCACAGGCAATTGCTCCAGAAAATCCAAGAGTTGTTTTTGGTAAAGCCGAGTTTGAAATTGGTGGAGCCAAATTTTGGGGAACGGACACTAAACCAATGTGTGTGCAAATTGAAAAAGCTATCGGACTTTTTGCTACTTTTAAACCGGAAACTCCTTTCTCTCCAAAATGGGGTTTAGAAAGAGCAACGGCTGCATTGAAAAACTGTAAATAAGTCTGTTGATTGTTTCTAATTATTCGTTTTTAAGAAACAAAATAGAGAATAGTAACTATTGAAAAAAAAGAGAATGATGTATATAAAACCACATTTGATTAAAGCTTTATCTATTGGAATGGTTATTTTTTTGGTGTCCCTTTTAATTGAATTTGCTTCTGTAGGAACCGAAGTTTTTTCGCCAAATTTAGTTGTTTACTTTCTCTGTTGCATGCTCTATAGTATTGTTTTATATGTTGTTAACGCAGGGTTGTTTGTGTTTTTGGATAAAAAATTCAAGGATGATAATTATTCTCCCAAACGAATAATCGTTGGATTTATAAGTTCGTTTTTTGTTTCCTTGTTTGCGATTTTTTTGCTACGAATTTTTTTGGAAGTAATTGTAGGTAAAAAGACATTAGAAGCTTTCTTAGCACATGAAACCCCTTCTGAATATATAGAATCATCTATTATTACTTTTATCATTTTGTTAGGATTTCACGCTTTGTATTTTTATAAAGCGTTGCAGGAAAAAAAAGTCAAAGAACAAAAAATCATTGCAGGAACCGCTTCGGCGAAGTTTGAAAGTTTAAAAAATCAAATAGATCCCCATTTTCTTTTTAATAGTTTGAATGTATTAAGTTCCTTGATTGAAGAAAATCCAGATAATGCACAACGGTTCACTATTTCATTATCAAAGATTTATCGCTATGTGTTAGAACAAAAAGATAAAGAATTAGTTTCTGTTGAGGAAGAATTGGCTTTCGCCAAAACCTATATGAATTTATTGAAAATGCGTTTTGAAAACAGTTTGTTTTATGAATTACCAACATCATTTATAAACCCAGAAGCCAAAGTTGTGCCGCTTTCTTTACAGCTTTTGCTCGAAAATACGGTAAAACATAATGTGGTTAGCGAACAAAGACCATTGCACATCAGGATTTATGTTGAGGGCGATTATCTGGCTGTTCAAAACGATTATCAAAAGAAAGAAGTATTGCAGGATCGTCAAGGTGTTGGTTTGCAAAATATCGTCAATCGATACGGAATCATAACCAACAGGAAAGTCCTGATTGCTCAAAATGAGAAAACATTTACTGTCAAAATACCCATTTTAACCAAACAAATAACCGTTATGGAAACGACTACAAATTATAATGAAAATAACGCCTATTATAGAGCCAAAAAGAGAGTGGAAGAGCTCAAAGGATTTTATGGAAACTTAATTTCCTATTGTTGTGTTATTCCGCTTTTAGTATATGTAAATTTAACGTATTCTCCACATTTTCAATGGTTTTGGTTTTCGGCGGCCGGATGGGGATTTGGATTGGTGATGCATGCTTTTAAAGTTTTTGGATACAGCTCCAATTGGGAGGAAAGAAAAATTCAGGAAATTTTGCGTAAAGAAGAGAATCAACAAAATTGGAAGTAATTATGGGAAATCAAGAAAATGAGCTTGTAGAATTAGCAAAAAGCAAAGTAAATAAGTTAAAAGGATTTTATGTTCATCTGGCTATTTACTTAATTGGAGTAGTTGTTTTTATACTCAAAGAATATTTTGATATGACATTTAAATTTTTCCCCATAAAGCATATTAATTCTTATGTAATGGCAATTTGGTCAATAGCTTTTTTTATATCGGCAATTGATGTACTAATTGCATTTCAATTTTTTGGAAAAAAATGGGAAGAGCGTAAAATAAAAAGTATAATGGAAAAGAAGTCGGAAAAACAAATATGGAAATAATCATGGAAAATAAATATCAAAACGAAGAGCGCTATTTTAAAGCAAAAAAACAAGTAGAGGAAATCAAAGGATTCTACGGGAACTTGACGGCATATATTGTAATCAATATTTTTTTTCTTATTCTGAATTTAAAAACTTCTCCAGAACATTTATGGTTTTTTTGGCCCATGTTGGGGTGGGGAATTGGAGTAATTTTTCACGGATTTAAGGTATTTAATTGCACGCCGTTTTTAGGGAAAAATTGGGAAGAGCAAAAAATTAAAGAGTTCATGAATAAAGACAATGAACGAAAAGATTCTTGGGAGTAGTTTTATTTTAAAACAAGAATACACATGCTTTTTTTGAATGAATACTTTTAAATACAAACAAAATGGAAAGAAATTATAAATCAGAACTTGAAGGGATGGAACCCGAAGATAAATATGCTGCCGCCAAAAGGAAAGTGAAACGATTAAAAGGATTTTACACGCATTTAATTGTTTATGTAGTCATAAATATAATAATTGTATTTATTAACATTAGGGATTTAGATCCAGGAGAAAGCTATTTTAAAATAGAGAATTTCTTTACCGCATTTTTCTGGGGAATTGGTTTAACGGCTCATGCACTTTCTACATTTATGCCCAATTGGATTTTTGGAAGAAACTGGGAAGATAAAAAGATCAAAGAGTTTATGGAAAAAGAGAAAAGCGAGAAATGGGAATGAGTATTCAGTCGCAGTTTTCAGTTAACCAAATAACCAAATAAACGATTCAACATTAAATGACAACAATAATAATCGAAGACGAAAAACCAGCTGCACGATTGTTGCAACGAAAACTGGAAAAAATAAATATTGAAGTGGGAGTGCTATTGCATTCCGTTGAAGAAGCAATTAATTGGTTTTCTAATAATCAACATCCGGAATTGATTTTTCTTGACATTCAATTATCGGATGGATTGTCGTTTGAAATTTTCGAAAAAGTTGAAATCAAAAGTGCCATAATTTTCACAACAGCTTATGATGAATATGCTTTGCGGGCTTTCAAATTGAACAGTATTGATTATCTTTTGAAACCCATAGATGAGGATGATTTAGAAATTGCCGTAGCTAAATTTAAAGCGCGTTTGCCAAAACAAGAAACCTTGCAATTAGATTTTGAGCAGATTAAAAAAATGCTGTCTAATCCGTTTGAGAAGAATCATAAAAAACGTTTTACGGTAAAAATAGGGCAACACTTAAAAGTGATTGCTACCGATGAAATTGAGTGTTTTTTTAGCGAAAATAAAGGGACGTATCTTCATACTTTTGACAACAGAAATTATTTAATTGAAACGACTTTGGAACTTTTGGAACAGGAATTAGATCCAAAAGATTTTTATCGAGTAAGTCGAAAATTCATAGTTCCCCTTAAAGCAATCAAAGAAATTATAGTCTATAGTAACTCCCGATTAAAAGTCATTTTGCCTTCTTATGCAGCAGATGAGGTGATCGTAAGCAGGGAAAAAGTTTCTGATTTTAAGAATTGGATTGGGTAGTTTTAGGCTATAAAAAAACTGTTTCAAATGCATGTTCAAAAAATCCTGAGAAGGAAAAATTTTGAATCTTGCAATTGAAACAGTTCAAGTAAGTTTAGGTTTAAGAATTAATCAAATAATGATTTAATTTCCTTTTTAGTCTTACCTAATTTTTGTTGTAATTTACCCCACATTTCATCTTCTTTCCCTTCTTCATACAACAAGTCATCATCGGTCAAATCGGCAAATTTTTGTTTAAGTTTACCTTTTAACTCATTCCAGTTTCCTTCAATCTCTTCTGAATTTGGCATAACGTTTAAGTTTAAAATTACTATTGTTCTTTTACAAAATTAGAAATTTTTAACCGTAAATATGTTATATGATTTTAAAAAATAATTGCGTAATTTTGATCATTTGTCCTTTGATTTTAAAATGCCTATTATGGAATACAATAGTACTTCTAGTTAAATTAAAACAGAAGGTAGTTTGTTTTAAAATAATGGTAATGTGTAGTTTGTGTTTTCAATATAGATTATGTCTATGATGACTTTAGACCTTAAGAACTGTTTTTCTGATTCCAATTAGCACGAAAATAAACAAAGTATAAACGATAAAGAACGGAGCGATATATTCGATTAAATTCATGGGTAACATTACGGCAATAATCAACAATTGAAATCCCAATCCGTAAATGGAAACTAACGTCATAAACCAGTTTGGAAACGTTTTTGCTTTGTAAGCTTCTTTATCAAGTGTGTGAATTATTGTATCAAAAGTACCGTAGACAATGGTATAAATTCGGAACAAAATATCAACCGATTTTTGGCTTTCTCCAGGCAAAGCTTTCGGAGATTTATATTCGAAAATTTTACTGGTTGTATCTCCGCCAACTGATTTATTTCTTAAAATTACATAGTAATAATTGTATAAAGTTCCCTGTAATTGAATGCCAATAAATGCCAAAAAAGTAAGCCAAATGGTTGTTTTTGAAACGTAACAAATAGCCATAAAAAACAGAAAGTTCAAGATGATATCAAATACACTGTCTAAGTATCTTCCGGTATAAGAAGGCGTATTTTTTAATCGTGCCAGTTCACCATCGGCTGCATCAATCATTGATTTCAGAATGATAAAAAAACTTGCAAAATAGTAACTTCCTTGCAGAATACAGTAAATAGCAATCAAGCCTGAAACGCCAAAAAGTAAGGTGACATGAATAGGCGTGAATCGAGTATTTTTTAATTGATTGGCAAGAAATTTTCCAAATGGTCTTCCATAATCTGATAAATCTAAAAATTTATCTTGAGCAGCAAGTTTAGACATTTATGTTTGTAAACAAAGAAATGCGACAATATAGTCAGGTGTAATTTTATGTATGCTGTAACATTATTTCGATAATCGGTGTAAAGTGAATGTCATTGCCGTCAGTAAAAAGAAGGCCATTACTTGATGTAATAATCCCAACCAAAGTGGAACACTGTAAAGCAAAGTAAAGACACCTAATGTGAATTGCAAAAATACGATTAATACCAAGATATTGATTCCTTTTTTCTGTAACGAGGAAAGAGTATGTTTTTTACTTGTGAAATAAAGTGCAAGAATTAATCCAACTACAACATATGCCATGGTTCTGTGTACAAACTGAACGCCGCTTTTTCCTTCGATAAGATTCAAAAATAAGGTGCTTTTTTCTATGAAAACACTATCGTGAACCAATTGCCCGTCACTCATTAAAGGCCAGTGATTGTGAATTAAACCCGCATTTAAACCGGCAACAAACCCGCCATAGATAATTTGTAACAACAAAAATACTAATGCAACGCGTGCTAGTTTTTGCAATGGAATTATGACTGTCGTTTTGTTTGGATAGATTAAATCCAAAGCTACCCAAAGTGTGTAAGCAAACGTGATGAAAGCAAATGTAAGGTGTAATGCCAATCTAAAATGACTTACATCCGGATTGTCAATTAATCCGCTACGTACCATAAACCAGCCCAAGAATCCTTGAAAACCGCCCATGAATAGTAGAACAACACATTTTTTTATGGTTTCAGTAGAAAGACGTTTCTTGAACAAGAAATATACAAATGGAACAAAAAACACTAAGCCAATTATTCTTCCTATGAAACGGTGAAACCATTCCCAAAAATAGATGAATTTATAATCACTAAGTGTGAAATCATTGTGGATGTTTATTTTTTGGTACTCTGGAAATTTTTTATATTCTTCAAAAGCCTGTGACCATTTATCTTCTGTTAAAGGCGGAAAAGTATCGGTTACTAAATGCCAGTCTGTCATTGATAAACCGGAATTGGTCAATCGGGTAATTCCTCCCACTACAACCATCATAAACAATAACAAGCAACCGGATAACAACCAAATGATAACGTAATTATTCTCTTTTTTCATTGTTTGAAATTAATTTTCGTAAAGATATTTTAAATGTTAATTCAACAAGCGTTAATCTTTAATCCTAACTTTTCAGCTCTTTTTAGCATAAATTGATAGGCTGCCTCATATTCATTTGGAATTTCTCCTTCCAAAATCGCTTCTTTTATAGCTTCTTTCAGCATTCCAATTTCTTTTGAAGGCTTTAAGTTGAATTTTTCCATAATTTCTTCACCTGATATTGGGGGTTGAAAATTACGTACCTGATCACGTTCTTCGACTTCCACAATTTTCTTGCGAACAATTATAAAATTATTGTGGTATTTTTTGAACTTATTTGGGTTCTTGGTGGTGATATCTGCTTCACACAGCGTCATTAGATTCTCTACATCTTCACCGGCGTCAAAAACCAAACGACGCACCGCTGAATCGGTAACGGTATCTTGGGATAAAACAATCGGACGCGAACTCATCATGACCATTTTCTGTACAAATTTCATTTTGTGATTCAACGGCATGTGTAAGCGTTCGAATATTTTCTTCGCCATTTTTCCACCAAGAAATTCATGTCCATGAAAGGTCCAGCCTTGTTTTTTATTAAAACGTTTCGTTGGTGCTTTTCCAATATCGTGCAATAATGCTGACCAACGCAACCAAACATCATCAGTATGCGGGCAAATATTGTCCACAACTTCTAAAGTGTGATAAAAATTGTTTTTATGTGTGTGACCTTCTATTTCTTCTACTTGATTCAAAGCGGTCAATTCCGGAAGAATAATATCTAAAAGCCCAGTTTTGAACAATAGCAAGAATCCTATGGAAGGTTTGTCTGTCGAAAGTATTTTATTCAATTCATCAACAATGCGTTCTCCGGAAATGATCTTGATTCGGTCTGCATTTTTCGCAATTGATTTAAACGAATTTTCTTCGATTTCAAATCCCAATTGGTTCGCAAAACGAATCCCTCGCAACATGCGCAACGGATCGTCAGAAAAAGTAATATCTGGATCCAGAGGTGTTTTGACTATTTTGTTTTTTAAATCTTCGAGTCCGTTAAAAGGATCTGAAAGTTCTCCGAAATTAGCAGCGTTTAAGGATAAAGCCAGCGCATTTATGGTAAAGTCACGACGATTTTGATCATCCTCAAGCGTTCCGTTTTCTACAACCGGATTGCGGCTTTCAAAATGATACGATTCCTTTCTCGCACCTACAAACTCAATTTCAGTGTCTTCAAAACGCAACATTGCGGTTCCGTATGTTTTGAAAACTTGAACTTTTGGTTTCTTTGGAAGTAATTGCGACACTTTTAAAGCTAATTCGATTCCGCTGCCAACAGCAACAATATCAATGTCTTTTTTAAAGTCTCTGTTTAAAAGTAAATCTCTCACGAATCCACCAATAACATAACTTTCGATGTTAAGTTCCTGGGAAGCTTGAGAAATGACTTGAAAAATTGTATTATTTAAGGCTTCTTTATATGAAGTTTTAATGCTCATTTTAAAAATGTTTAAAGTCTAAAGTCCAAAGTTGTTAAACTGAAAACTGAATACTATTTCCGAATCACTTTCACCTGAGAATCATTCGTCAATTTTATTATTGTTGACGGTTTTCCGCCAATTTTTTCACGGTGCAAATTTACAACATAGTCTACACCTTTTATAATTTCTGGACTAATATCTTTGAAGGCAATAGGAGTAGGCTGGCCTGAGATATTTGCAGATGTCGAAACCAATGGTTTTTTCATCTTTTCCATTAGTTTAAAACAAAAAGGCTCTTTCACAATACGAATTCCTAATGAGTTATCTGAAGAGATTATATTGGGAGCTACATTTCTGGGTTTGTCCAATATCAAAGTGGTTGGATTTTCGGATAAATCCATAATCTGCCACGCCACTTCCGGAATGTCCTTAAATACGTTGTACATCATTTTTTCGCCATTCATCAAAACAATCATACTTTGGGTTTCGGCTCTTTGCTTGAGTTTGTATATTTTGGCAACTGCATCAGGGTTTGTAGCATCACAGCCAATTCCCCAGACGGTATCAGTGGGATAGAGAATGATGCCGCCTTCTTTTATGACTTCGAAGGCGTTGTGTATTTCTGTGTTGATGTCTTGATTCATTTTTTTGTTATTTTGTAAAACAGTTTTCTGTACCAAACATTGTAATATTTTTTTTTATATTTCCCATTACTGTCTTTTGATTTTAAGAGTGTCTCAATATCATAATTGTTTTCCGAAAAATAGGCATAATGCTTATTGTAGATGTATAAAGTGGATTGATCTCTTATATTCCAGTTTTTTTTATCATCTGTGATCGAACTTTTGTCAAATCTTTTTCGGTAAAAAAATAATGACTCTGGGATTTTATGCACGCCACCAAATTCCTTGACTATCCGGATCCATAGTTCCCAATCTTCTGTATAATTCAAATTTTCATCAAATTTACCGACTTCTTTAAAGACTTCGTTTCGTATTACTGCCGAAATGGGGATGCAATTTGATTCTAAAAAATTTGAAATTTTAAACTCTGGTAGAATCCAGGCCCTATTTTTTGCTCCAAAATATTCTGCTTCAGTATAAACAATATTTAGCGTTTGATCCTTTTCTAAATGTTCTATACATTTGTTTATAAAACTGGGGGCTATGATATCATCTGCATCTAAAAAAAGCAAGTATTTACCGATAGCTTTATCCGCACCGTTATTTCTAGATTTTGAAGGACCTGAATTAACTTGATTGATTAAAGTGATATTTGCAGCATTATTGTTTTTGATATAATCGCTAATAACTTGCGTACTCCTATCGGTAGATCCATCATTGACAATAACCATTTCTATTGAGCTATACTCTTGTTGATTAACGGATTCAATTGTCTCTAATATGGTTGTTTCATTATTGAAACAAGGAATTATAACAGATATTTTTGGAATAGGATTCATCATGATGAGATTTTTAATCGGGTTAATTGTTAGGATGTGAATATAAAGCTACAGAAATTTTCATGTTTATTTTAATTAATGTTTTGTAACCTCTGTTTCACTTTTAATGATTTCGATAACGGGGCACCCACAATCAAAACGCCAAATAATTTCCAATATTTTGGTTTGAAAAAACTCTTGAAAAAATATTGAATTTGAAGATAACTTAATAAAAATTTATACCCCAAATAACCGGAATGCTTTCTAATTATATATAATAATGAAATTTTAAGTTCAATTTTTATGTGTATGGAACTAGGCGTACTGGCACCATGATAATGAATGTAGTGTGCGTCAGGAATTAGGTAACAACTTTTACCTGATTTTTCTAGTCTCTTGCATAAATCGGTTTCCTCGTAGTACAGAAAAATATTGGTATCAAATCCCCCAACAAAATTAAAATCCTCATTTCGAACCATCATAAAACTACCTTGTACATAGTTTACTTTGGTGGGAGTCGTATACTCGGCTTTTCTTTTAGGGTATCTTTTGGGGTTTGCTTTTTCAAGAAAATCTCTTCCAAGCAATTCTTTTGTTATAGAGGCAAAATGATCAAAGGCTTGCATTCTTGTCCCATCTTCTTTATAAGATTGCCCGCCAACCATTCCTATTGAATTGTCATTTTGTAATGCCTTCGTTAAAATGGTCAAACAGTCATTCAAGAAAACAGTGTCATTATTTATAAAAGCGATGTGTTTTGCCGAAGCATAATGTACACCCAGCATATTTCCGGCACCAAATCCTGTGTTTATTTTACTTCTTACGAGTTGTAAATTAGGGAAAGTAATCTTGTCGCAGAATTGTTTCAGTTTAAAAAAATCATCTTTTTCAGAACAATTGTCAACAACAATAATTTGAAAATTAACGGTAGTGGCCGTTTTTTCTAAAATGCTCTCTATACATTCTTGGGTTAATCTACTGGAATTGTAGTTAATTATTATTGCAGCAATTTCAAACATTTTATTTGTTTATTAATTTAGTATTCAATTACTCAATTTTTCTATACATCAGCCAAAGCAGTAAATAGCGTTTGAATACCGCAAATGTATGAACATAGGATAAAATAAATCCTTCTTTTCCATCTAAAAAACCAAAGCGACCCAGATAATGACCCATGAAAAAGGACATTGGGCGAATGAAAAAATGATAGAAATTTGGGCGTATGTTTTTTTGGTAAAGGGATTTTGCTTCTAGTTTGCTGAAGGTGTTGAGCTTGTTGTTGTAATGGTCAAAGCTCTTATAGCCATGATGAGCCATTCGTTCTTTTAAAACACCGATTTTTCCATTTGTTTCAATGTTTTCGTGAACCAAATCCCCGTTGTATTTGCAGAAGTTTTTGTTGAAAACCTTGATCGATTTTTTTGATCGCCAGCCGCCATGTTTTATTTGTTTTCCCATGAAAAAGAAATCACTTTTAGCATAAAACGCGACAAAATTATTTTGGGAAATCATGGAAGCAATTTCCTTTCCGAGCTCCGGACTAATCGTTTCGTCTAAGTCGAAAAATACAATCCAATCGTTCTTTGCCTGCTGAATGGCAAAATTTCGTTGGCTTGAGAAATCATCAAAATTTCGTTGAATAACGGTTACGCCTAATTCTTTTGCGATGGCCGCGGTGGCATCGGTGCTGTTCGAATCAATAAAAATAATTTCATCGGCAAAAGACAAACTTTGGACATAGCGTTTTACGTTTTCTTCTTCGTTTAGAGTAATTGCTAAAGCAGTAATCTTTGGCATCAAATTATTTTGTTTCTAATTAAACTTAATAGGGGCAAATGTAATAAATTTACAACTTGTATTTTTCAAAAAAAGTAAATGGCACGATTACCTATATTGATGTATCATAATGTATCCGTTAAAGAGTCTGATAGTGATGGACTAACGATTTCTACTCAAAGATTGGAGGAACAATTTCGGTATTTGACTGAAAATGATTTTAACTCTTTTTATCTTTCTGAATTGGAATCTTTAACGGAAATCCCTCAAAAAAGCGTTGTTCTAACTTTTGATGATGTGACTGAAAATCAATTGCTTTATGCCGTTCCGTTGCTTGAAAAATACAATCTGAAAGCTACTTTTTTTATCCCTTTCGGCTATATTGGCAAAGCCGATTTGTGGAATGAAGGCCCCGAAGCCTCGGGAGAAAAAATCATGTCGATGCTAGAATTGCAGGGTTTAGATAATAGGGTAGAATTGGGATTGCATTCTTATGCCCATAAAAAATACGCGACTTTGTCTGAGTCAGAAATCAATGAAGATTTTGACAAATGTTTCCGAATCGTCGAGCAAAATGGATTGAAAGTCTACAATGCCCTTGCTTATCCGTATGGCAATTATCCCAAAAAAGAACCTGAAAAAAGTCAATTCAAAAGGGTTTTGCAACACAATAACGTAAAAATGGGATTGCGGATAGGGAATAAAATAAACAGCTTTCCTTTTAAAGACCCGTACGAAATTATGCGGATAGATGTTAAAGGAAATGATAGTTTGTTAAAATTCAAGTTGAAACTGCGTTTCGGTAAATTGAAATTATTTTAGTCCTTTTTGGATTAAAATAATTTTCGCATACCTCGAAAAAACCCCGTAGGCGTTTACGCTGGCCAATGCCAAACCCGGAACGCCATCCATAAAGCCTCTCTTTAAAATATAAGAAGAAAAGAAGCGATAAAAAGGTTTGAAAATCAAATGAAAATAGGTCGCCTTTTTTCCTTTTTTATAGGAGGTATTGGCTTGAAACCAAGCATAGGAATCTTTCTTTTGCAAAAGATGAAACAGCCCTTTGTAGGTATAATGGATCATGAAATTTTTCAGTGAGCCGATGCTTCCGTCAACATGGAGTTTTTCATGGACATCTCCCGTGAATTTGATGTTTTTGTTTTTTACCAATCGAACAACCCGATCCACCTTGTGGTATAAAAAACGATTCATGTAAAAATGAGGAAAACTGATTTTGTAACCCGAATGTTTCCCGTTTTTAATAACCGAAAGGATTTCAAGCTTCAGTTTTTGGGTCACACGCTCGTCCCCATCCAAAAACAGAACCCAATCACCGGTTGCAGATGAGATAGCGTGGTTTTTTTGGTTGGAAAAGTTATCGAACTTCCGTTCCAAAACCGTACAGCCTAAACTGAGCGCTTTCTCCTTGGTGCCGTCGGTACTATAGGAGTCAATTACGATGATTTCATCGGCAAACTCCACCGATTTAATGGCGTCTTCGATGTAGTCAATCTCGTTATATGTAGGAATTATTACGGAGAGGGTGTTCATTATTTCTTTTTAGGAAAAACAAAATTAACAAATTTAGGTTACCTTTGCGGCATTATGCAGAAGAATATTTCAGTTGTTATCAGTACCTATAATTCACCCGAATGGCTTAAAAAAGTGATTTGGGGATATAATACGCAAACCTACCGCAATTTCGAAATGGTTATTGCCGATGATGGTTCCCGTCAGGACACTTTTGATCTAATCGAAGAGATGAAAAAAGAAGTCTTCTTTCCTATAATACATGTTTGGCATGAAGACAATGGGTTTCAAAAGTCCCAAATTTTGAACAAAGCCATATCGGCCTGTACGACAGACTATATAATGATGTCTGATGGGGATTGCATTCCGCGTCCGGATTTCGTTGAGCAGCATATCAAATTTAGGGAAGAGGGGTATTTCCTTTCTGGGGGATATCATAAATTGCCAATGGAATTGTCAAAGAATATAACAAAAGAAGACATTTATTCTGATTTGTGTTTTGATGTTTCTTGGTTAAAGAAAAACGGAATGAAGGCGTCTTTCAAAAATAATAAAATTGATGCCACTGGTTTGAAAAGTTCGATTTTAAACTTTTTAACCCCAACAACTCCAAGTTGGAATGGTCATAATGCATCTGGATGGAAAAAGGATATCCTTGGCATCAATGGTTTTGACGAAAGAATGCAATATGGTGGACAGGATAGGGAGTTAGGGGAGCGATTGGTAAATTATGGCATTAAGCCCAAGCAAATTCGATACAGTACAGTTTGTCTGCATTTAGACCACCCGCGTGGCTATGCGACTCCCGAATCAATCAACAAGAACAGGAATATCCGAAAAGAAACCAAGGAACAAAAGAAGAACTGGACTGATTTTGGTATTCTGAAAAAATAAAAGCATCCGTCACTGGCGGAGGCTTTTATTTTATAAGTTATTCTTCAAGAAGGTGTCCAATTCCGGAAGAATCATCTCCGGTGTCAATTGTTTGTATAGTTCGTCAGGGTTTTTTTCAATTTTCTTTCTTTCTTCAAAAGTAAAATTGTCAAATAGATTTGGTTTCATTTCCAGTAAATGTACCGAGTGATGGAATTTTCCGTCTTCAAAACTAGCCCAATGGTCTTTGTTTACATAGGGTGAGAAAATGGTAAAAGTGGGCTTATTCAAGGCTTTGGCGATATGTACAGTTCCCCCTTCATTTGAAACTAAGGCATCGCATTGATTCATCAGTTTGATGAAATCACGAATGCTTTTGGCGTAAATGTCTAAAATGATGCTCGATTTGTTTTTGCACATTTCATAAATTTTTTGCGCCTCCTCTTTTTGGTGTGGTGCATAATTAAAAAGGATGTTCACATCATAGTTTGAAGCTATAAAATCAACCATTTCGGCAACATATTCATAGGGCATCGACTTTTGGGGAGTGCTGCCCAAAACGCCAAGAACAACGACTTTCTTTCCTTTATGTCTTCCTAACCAATCTTCTTTTTTTTCGTCTTCCGAAAGAAAGATTTTAGGTTCATAATCGATAGGTTCGAAATTGCCAGCCTGACTCAGTAGGTGTATTCGATCTTCGATGGCTTTTCCGCAAATTTTTGTTTTCTCTTTCGATATGGTAACGGGATGAGTGTAATATCCCCAATTTCCCAGTTTCTTGCGGCTTTTATGTCCGATGGTTTGTTTTGCCCCGGAGAATTTGCAGATCAATTTACTTTGTGTCTTCGAATAAGGGTCGAAAATGATATCATATTTTTCTTTTCTGATCTGGCGAATCAGTTTAAAAAGAACGGGAAGTTTTTTTAATTCCTTGTCATTTATGGAAATGATTTTGTCAATATTCGGATTGTTCATGATAACGCCATGCGTAAAATCGTATGCCATAAAATGAACTTCGCTTTTTGGGTATTTTGCTTTAAAATTATTGGCGATTACCGAGCTGATTAAAACGTCACCTATGCGCTTGTTTTGGATGATTAAAACTTTCATGCAGTTATTTATTGTTACTGATTAGTTGCATGTAATTTGCCATATTGAACCTTTAGAATTGACGCAAAAAGGGTATGACTCATTTCTTCATAAAACTATTTCTTGGTGCAAAGTACTATTTTTTATACTTTTAAACCAAAATAATACAAAAACATCGTGCAAATTATCATTCATCCCAAATATATACATCAGGAAAATTCTATTCTTCAATTGATTGCAGATTTTTTTGTTCAAGGAGACTTGATTGTTAAAGGCTCGCGAAATACAATAAAATCTAATATTTTGGGCGATGAGAAAGTAAATATCAAATATTTTGCAAAACCGGGACTGTTAAAATCTATTATTTACTCTTTTTTTCGAAGCACCAAGGCAAAACGTTCTTTTGATTACGCCAATTACTTGTTGGCTCATAACATACCAACGCCTTTTCCCATTGCCTATATCGAGAATAGCCGCCGTTTCGGACTTTTGGCCGACAGTTATTACATTTGTCAGCAAATTGACTACGATTTTACCATTCGTGAATTGATACATGATCCGTTATTTCCGGAACGCAATGTTATTTTAGAACAATTTACGGCCTTCACTTATAAGATGCATGAAGGCAAGGTCAATTTTTTAGATCATTCACCTGGAAATACCTTAGTTGTAAAAAAAGATGCTGGGAAATATGATTTCTATCTGATAGACTTAAATAGAATGAAGTTCGAAGATTTATCCATAGAAGCAAGAATGGATAATTTCAAGAAAATGTGGCTGTCCAAAGCGATGGTAAAAGTGGTGGCAAAGGCCTACGCGAAACTAAGCAATCAACCTGAGGAAAAATTGCATGCCATTCTTTTAGAAAAAACAACCCAATTCAAAAGAAAAATTACCAAAAAGAAATACCTGAAGAGGAAAATTGGAAAAAAATAAATTCCAATAAAAAATTCCAAATTCCAATCGATATGATAATTGGAATTTGGAATTTTATCCCGATAGCTCTACCGGATTGGAATTTAAAATCTATACTGCTACGTCATATTCACGTAAAGCATTATTCAATGAGGTTTTCAAATCAGTTGAAGGTTTGCGTGTGCCAATGATTAACGCACAAGGTACTTGGAATTCACCTGCAGCGAATTTTTTAGTATAACTTCCAGGAATGACTACTGAACGAGCAGGAACAAAACCTTTCATTTCAACTGGAGTTTCACCAGTAACATCAATGATTTTTGTTGAGGCAGTCAAACAAACATTGGCACCAAGAACGGCTTCTTTTCCAACATGAACACCTTCAACAACAATACAACGGGAACCGACAAAAGCACCGTCTTCAATGATAACTGGAGCAGCTTGTAATGGTTCAAGAACACCACCGATACCAACACCACCACTTAAGTGTACGTTTTTACCAATTTGTGCACAACTTCCTACGGTTGCCCAAGTGTCCACCATAGTTCCTTCATCTACATAAGCACCAATGTTTACATAACTTGGCATCAAAATAACACCACTTGAAATATAAGCACCGTAACGCGCTACAGCATTAGGAACTACACGAATTCCTTTCTCGGCATAGCCTCTTTTCAACAACATTTTGTCATGGTATTCGAAAATTCCAGATTCCCATGTTTCCATTTTCTGAATAGGGAAATACATCACTACCGCTTTCTTTACCCATTCGTTTACCTGCCATCCTTCGCCAACTGGCTCGGCAACACGTAATTTTCCGGTATCTAATAATTCGATAACTTCTCTGATAGCATCAGTAGTTGTAGTTTCTTGTAACAAAGCGCGGTTTTCCCAAGCTTGTTCTATAATTGTTTGTAATGGATTCATTTTTGATAGATTTTTGACAAAGATATGTTTTTTAACTAAAAGCAAAAACGCAAATTGATTTGAAAATGTTACAGATTTAACTTGCTATACGTTTAATGTTACCAAATGTTGTAAATTAGACGAATAAATGAAAATCATAGGAATATGAAAGATAATTTCTCCAAACAAGCTTCTGAGTATTCTAAGTTTCGACCACAATATCCAGATGAAATGACTAATTATTTGGTTTCATTTGTCAAAAATAAAGGGGTTGCGCTTGATATTGCAACCGGAAATGGGCAAATCGCACACAAACTTTCGAGATTTTTTGAAACGGTGTATGGAATTGATATTAGCCAGAACCAACTTGATAATGCCATCTCTGCAGAGAATATCATTTATAAAATTGCTGCTGCTGAAAATACTTTTTTCAAAAATCAGGAATTTGATTTAATTACCGTAGCGCAAGCAGTTCATTGGTTTGATTTTGATTCGTTTTACAAAGAAATTTACCGAATCTTAAAACCCGAAGGGATTTTTGCTGTTCTGGGGTATGGATTGTTTTCTACCAATGCGGATTCGGATAAGATATTGCGAAATTTTTATCACAATATAATAGGTCCCTATTGGGATGCCGAGCGAAAGTATCTGGATAAAAATTACAAAACGATTCCATTTCCGTTTGATGAAATTGTTGCGGAACCTTTCGAAAATAAACTAACATGGACTTTTGATGAGCTTATGGGGTATTTGGAAACATGGTCAGCTACGCAGCATTATATTTCGAAAAACAATCAAAATCCTTTGGATTTGATTTATGATGATTTGAAAGCCTCTTGGCAAAAAAGCGATAAGAGAGTGACTTTTCCGTTGTTGCTAAGAATTGGAAAATTAAAATAGTTATCTTTGAAAAAAATAAAAAATGCCAAGAATTCTCGCCATAGATTACGGACAAAAACGAACAGGAATAGCCGTTACCGATGAAATGCAAATCATAGCTTCAGGGCTGACAACCATTCCATCTGCAACTGCAATTGCTTTTTTGAAGGACTATTTTTCCAAAGAGAAAGTAGAAGCTGTTCTTATTGGCGAACCCAAACAAATGAACGGTGAACCATCGGAAAGTGCTTCCATCATTAAAGGTTTTGTAACGCATTTTACCAATCATTTTCCGGATATGAAAGTCATTCGGGTAGATGAACGGTTTACTTCAAAAATGGCTTTTCAAACGATGATTGACAGCGGTCTTAGCAAGAAACAGCGTCAAAATAAAGCACTTATCGATGAGATTTCGGCAACGATAATGCTTCAGGATTATTTGACTCGAAAGATGTTTTAAAAATTCAACTCAAAGCCAGTCAATTGACTAAAATAGATTTGTAATTCCTTACTTTTTAACAATAATTTGTTACATTTTTTTTGCATATATAAAGTATCTTTGCACTTTAAAATTTTGTTATGCCCGATACAACCATTCGTTCGCAAAGTGAAGTAGTTCTTATAGGAGCTGGAATAATGAGCGCCACTCTTGGCTTAATCCTAAAAGAGTTACAACCCGATATAAAGATTGAAATTTACGAAAGATTAGATATGGCTGCTGCCGAAAGTTCTGATGCATGGAATAATGCCGGAACTGGACATTCTGCTTTTTGCGAGCTTAATTATACTCCAGAAAGTGAAGATGGAAGCATCAACCCGAAAAAAGCAATCAGTATTGCAGAATCTTTCGAGGTTTCTAGACAGTTTTGGGCCTATTTAGTGCAACAAAGAAAAGTTTCATCACCTGAAAATTTCATTAAAAGTATTCCTCACATGAGTTTTGTATGGGGAGAGAAAAATGTAGAATACCTTAAAACAAGATTTGAGGCTTTACATTCGAATCCTCTTTTTAAGCAAATGGTTTTCAGTACTGATTTTGCGCAATTAAAAGAATGGATGCCTCTGGTTATGGAAGGTAGAAATGAATCTGAGAAAGTAGCGGCAACTTCAATGGCCATTGGTACCGATGTGAATTTTGGAGAATTAACCCGAAATATTTTTAGTTATTTGACTAAATTGGATGGAGTTACGTTGTATTTCAATCATGAAGTCCAAAAATTGAAGCAACGTACGGATAAATCTTGGAAAATAAATATCACTGATTTGGCTACAGGCCAAAAAAGAAAAGCATATACTGAATTTGTTTTTATTGGTGCTGGTGGCGGTTCATTGCCGTTACTAGAAAAAGCAAACGTTCCCGAAGGAAAAGGCTATGGCGGTTTCCCTGTAAGCGGACAGTGGTTAAAATGTACCAATCCCGAAGTAATTGCAAAGCATCAGGCAAAAGTATATGGAAAAGCAAGTGTGGGTGCACCACCAATGTCAGTTCCACATATTGACTCCCGAATGATAAATGGAGAAAAGCAACTGCTTTTTGGACCTTTTGCAGGTTTTTCTACTCGATTTTTAAAAAATGGCTCGTATTCGGATTTGCCTTTATCCATAAAACCGGATAATATCATTCCCATGGTTGCTGCAGGTATTAAAAATATACCACTTACAAAATATTTGATTGAGCAAGTGCGTCAGTCTCCTAAAGACAGGATTAATGCATTGAGAGAATATGTTCCTGGTGCCAGATCTAAAGACTGGAAATTAGAACGTGCAGGACAACGCGTGCAAGTGATAAAAAAAGACGAAAAAGAAGGAGGAATACTAGAGTTTGGTACCGAAGTAATCACAACTGCTGATGGATCTTTAGCTGTTTTACTTGGAGCTTCTCCTGGTGCTTCAACTGCTGTTTCTATTATGGTAGATTTAATAGGAAGATGTTTCAAAGAAGAAATGGCAACTCCGGAATGGCAGGAAAAATTAAAAGTGATGATTCCATCTCATGGTCAGACTTTGAATGATAATCCAGCTTTATTGGATCAAATCAGGAAAGATACTGCCTCTGTTTTAAAACTGAATAATTAGAAAAGTTAGAAATAAAATAAAAGGCGCTGGATTTTAGATATTATCTAATTCCAGCGCTTTTTTCTTTAAGACTCCATTAATGTTTTTGTAGTTTTTAAAATATTTTCAGAAAGATTAGTCAACCAGATTAATTGCTCTATAACCAATTGTGCTTCCTGCATTTTCAATTGAAACGCTTCTTCATCAATAGGAATTCCTTCTTTTAATTCTTTGGCTCGAATATTTTTTAATTCCGTAAATCGCATGGCTAAATCTTCTTTTGGGAGATTTTCTTTTAGATATAAATCATTTTCTTTCAAAAGTGCTATCGCATTATCCAGATTTCTAATGACAGTATCGACTACAACATTAAATGCCTCAGAAGCTGATGTAGTTTTGTGCGATTGGATGTAAGTTCCCAACGAAGCTGATGAAGATAGCAATGAATGATTAAGTATCGCTAGTTTATATACCTGTGGTAATTGCTTTTGTTTCGATTTTGGTTCTTGCACCATTCTTTGGAAAGAAGCCATTAAATTACCTATTTCGATAAAAGCATTTTTTCGGGCTAAACGGTACGAAGTAGAAATAGTTCCTTTTTTATTGTAAAAAACGGAAATTTCCTTTAGGTAATTTTGATTTGCTTTAATGGATTTCTCCAAATGCATTGGGATATTTAAAAACTCCCAAGAAGGCCATAAAAAGTGATTGGCAAGAAAAGCCAAAACAGCCCCCACAACGGTATCCAGTATTCGATATTGAACTACATCAACAATATTAGGGGTTACAATTCCATAAATAAAAACGACATACATGGTGACAAACGTGGCGCTCACCTTATAATTTATTTGCGTAAAGGAGAATCCCAATAACATGCAAAGAATGGAAAGAATACTGATGATAATGTTGTCCTTTACCAAGGAAAGAATTCCAAAGGCAATCAATCCGCCTAAAACAGTGCCAAATATTCGGTGAAAAGAACGCTCTTTTGTCAAACCATAACCAGGTCGCATGATTACAATTATGGTGAGTAAAATCCAATATACGTTTTGAAACGGCAAAAAATTTCCAATAATAAAGCCAACCATCAATGTTATGGTTAGTCGCAATGAATGTCTGAAAATAGTAGAGGAAAAACTCAGGTTTTCAATCAAAGTGCTCAAAGGATAATATTGTGGCGTCAGAAATTTTTCTAAATCCTTATCTATTCCTTTAAAATCTTGAGAATTAAAAGCAAGTGTAAAAGCCCGTTCGACAATTTTTATTTTTTCGACCTGTTTTTCGGCATACTGGAGCATGGTGGTGAGCATAAAAACACCTTCGGAAGCGGGAACTTTTCCTAAATCATTTTCATAATCTGCGATGGCAAGCTGTAAGGCATTCAGATCATTGAGTAAAGTATGTTTGGAAATGTATTTAGCTCGTTTTTTTACACTTTTGGACAATTGCTTTAAACTTGCGGCAAGATTATAGGCTAAACTTTGATACGTTAGCAACACCTTTGGATGGTCGTCAAATTTTTGATGCAATTTATCATGGTCGAATGCAGTAGATAATGCCAGTTCAAGAATTTCTACCAATGAAATAAAAACCAGAAGCATTTTGCGGTTTTGATTCGAAGAACCGGTAGTAGTATGACTGCTGATCAATACCTCTCTTATATTTTGGTGAATGGTGTTCAGTTCAACCTGAAGGTGCAATTGTTTTTCAATAATGGATTTTTTATCAGCATTAATGGTCCATAAATCACCTCTTAGTTTTAAATATTTAGCAGTAAGCTTAATGCATTCAGCAATTTGTAATTCAATATAGCGATGTGGTCTTACGTAATAGAAAACAAGAGAAATTATCAAATAAAATAACCCTCCGGATACTATTAAAACGGAATGTTGTACCATAGCCCAACCGGTATTGATGCTTGCAAATGCTAATGAAACTGCAATTAGAGCGGAGAATGAGACCATGGTAGCGCGTTGTCCATAGACAGAAATCATTGCTATCAGAAAAATTAATACCGCCAAAAAAGGATAGAAAATCCAGGAATAAGGATGCATAATATTCACTAACAAATTAACACCCGCAACAAGTAAAGCCGTAACCAGAATACCGTTTGTTTTATGTTTCAGATTGCTTGGGATATCGCTTGGATAGGTAAAAAAGGCTCCTAAAGCTATTGTAAAACCTATTTCGAATTTGCCTAAAAAAGAAAACAGTACAACTGGAATAACTGCAGCTATTGTTACTTTTAAGGCATTGGTGAAATACGTGCTGTCGGTAAATTTTCGGATTTTGTAAATCATACAATTGGATTGCAAACAAAGGTAAGAATTGAGTGACTCATTCAAAGAATAATTTGCCTTGTTTTTGCCTAAATGGTAAAAAAACACTAATTATCAATACAGGATTATTCATTGTCTATTTTTTTACTATTTTTGCAGACTGAATTAAAAGGAAACTTATTCCGATTTATAGTAGATAATACTTAATATAACAATAATGATTTTACCAATTATAGGATATGGCGATCCCGTTTTAAGAAAAGTAGGAGCCGTTCTTTCACCAGAACATCCTAATTTGAAAGAAACGATTGCTAACATGTACGAAACGATGTATAATGCCTATGGTGTTGGACTTGCCGCACCTCAAGTAGGATTGGCACTTCGTTTATTCGTAATCGATACAACTCCTTTTAGTGATGATGATGAATTAGAAGATGCTGAACAAAAAGAATTAAAAGGATTCAAAAGAACTTTTATCAATGCAAAAATGATAAAAGAAGAAGGTGAAGAATGGAGTTTTAATGAAGGTTGCTTGAGTATTCCGGATGTTAGAGAGGATGTATATAGAAATCCAACCATAACAATCGAATATTGCGAAGAGGATTTTGTAATGAAAACCGAAGTTTTTGACGGATTGATTGCCAGAGTAATCCAACATGAATACGATCATATTGAAGGAATTTTATTCACAGATAAAATTTCGTCATTAAAAAAACGATTGATTCAAAAGAAACTAAAAAACATTTTGGAAGGAAAAACATTCCAAGAGTACCGAATGAAATTTTTTGGTAAAAAAGGAAGATAAAACAGTCTTTACTGCTTTATCTTGGTATGATTTTTGGTTCTAAATGAAAAAATAAATAAGTCAAATTCTTAATAATAATTACACAAAACATGAATTTAGAAAAAATATTAGCCATTTCTGGGAAACCGGGTTTATATGTATTAAGAGTACAAACACGTACTGGGTTTGTAGCAGAATCATTATTAGATGGAAAAAAAATCACAGTAAACTTGAAAAGCAATGTGAGTTTATTGTCGGAAATTTCAATTTATACGTATGAAGGCGAAAAACCATTAGCTGAAATCATGCAAAAAATTGCTGATAAAGAAAACAAAGGTCAAGCAATTTCACATAAAGAAGATAATGCTACCTTGACGGCTTATTTCAAAGAAATTTTACCGGATTATGATGAAGAAAGAGTATATCCTTCTGATATCAAAAAAGTTTTAAACTGGTATAATATGCTTCAAGCAAAAGGATTAGTTGTAGATGAAGCCCCAGTTGCTGAAGAAGTTGCTGCTGTTGTTGAAGAAACTCCTGCTGCCGAAGTTAAAGCTCCTGCAAAAAAAGCAAAAGCTAAAAAAGAATAATTTTACTTTAAAATACTATTTAATCCTGTTCAGCTATTTTTCTGGACAGGATTTTTTTATTTTTACCAAAAACCATTTCTGATGAATTCAAGACAAAACCAACTGCAAGCTTTCGAAAGATTATTAAACATTATGGATGATTTGCGAGAAAAATGTCCTTGGGACAAAAAGCAAACCATGCAAACCCTGCGTCATCTTACCATTGAAGAAACCTACGAATTAGGCGATGCTATTTTAGACAACGATTTAAACGAAGTCAAAAAAGAATTAGGGGATTTGTTATTGCATATTGTTTTTTATGCCAAAATAGGAAGCGAGACGAACGATTTTGACATGGCTGATGTATGCAATGAAATTTGTGAAAAGTTAATTCATCGCCATCCGCATATTTATAGTGATGTGGAGGTGAAAGATGAGGAAGAAGTAAAACAAAACTGGGAAAAACTGAAACTGAAAGAAGGCAAAAAGTCCGTTCTGGAAGGCGTTCCAAAAAGTTTACCAGCATTAGTTAAATCAAGCCGAATTCAGGATAAAGTAAAAGGAGTTGGATTTGATTGGGAAGAATCGCATCAGGTTTGGGATAAGGTTCAAGAGGAATTGGAAGAATTACAAGTTGAGGTTGAAGCAGGCGATCAGGATAAAATTGAAGCCGAATTTGGCGATGTTTTATTTTCGATGATAAATTACGCCCGATTTTTAAATGTAAATCCTGAGGATGCTTTGGAACGTACCAATAAAAAATTCATCAAACGCTTTCAATACTTGGAAAGTAAAGCAGGAGAATTAGGAAAACCCCTAATGGATATGACTTTAGCTGAAATGGATGTTTTTTGGGAAGAAGCGAAGCGGCTTCCTAATAAATAGGAATTGGAAATCTATGATTTCCAAATAACTCAATTTTGGGAAGAAGCGAAGCGGCTTCCTAATAAATAGGAATTGGAAATCTATGATTTCCAAATAACTTAATTTTGGGAAGAAGCGAAGCGGCTTCCTAATAAATAGGAATTGGAAATCTATGATTTCCAAATAACTCAATTTTGGGAAGAGGCGAAGCGGCTTCCTAATAAATAGGAATTGGAAATCTATGATTTCCAAATAACTCAATTTTGGGAAGAAGCGAAAAAATTATAGTGTTCATTTTTTTAGTGAACAGTCCTAAATGATTAAAATTACTCCGCCATTTTTTTTAGGGCATTAATGTCTTTCAAAACAATTTTTTTGCCATTCAATTCAATTAAACCTAATTTATTAAAATCAGATAATAAACGGATGCAACTTTCAGTGGCAGTACCAATCATACTGGCTAGTTCATCTCTGGAAAGTTGTATTTTTAAAGAATTATCCTTGTTTTTCCCAAAGGTATCATGCAAATAAAGAAGCGTTTCGGCTAATCTTTCTTTGACTGTTTTTTGGGCTAAATTGACCATGTGATCATCGGCTTCTTTTAGATCACCGCAAATAGTTTTCATCACGTTCATCGAAAACTGATTGTTCTTGTCAAAGTATCCCATCACTTCTGACTTTGGAATAAAACAAACCTGCATGTCTTCAAGAGCTACAGCACTTAGATTTACCGGTTCATCACTAATCATGGAACGTTGCCCCAGTAATTCTCCTTTTGTAACCAATTTTACAATGTGATCTTTACCATTTGCACTGAGTTTAGTCAGTTTACAAATACCATCTTTTATACAATAAATGCCATTCACATTTTCTCCTTCTTCAAATATAACCTCCCCTTTTTTTATAATATGGGATGTTTTACAGTCGGAAAGTTTTATTAATTCTTCTTTAGTAAGTGCTTTTAAAGAGCTAAATTCTCTGACGATACATTGTTCGCATTTGCTCATATTGTGTGTGATTTATTTGCATTACAAAACTAACTCTTTAATATGACAAATATCATATTTTTAACTTATTCAATTGATGACCTTTGTTCCAGGTAAAATGAGCAAAGCTATGGACACACAAAACTGTTTCCATTGTGGTTTAGATATTATAAAAGAAGAAGAAATTATTTTTGACGCGAGAAATTTTTGTTGCAATGGTTGTAAAACGGTGTACGAAATTTTTAGTCTCAATGATTTGACTTGTTATTATGATTTTGAAAAATCCCCTGGAGCAACCCCTCAAGACATTAATGGTAAATATGATTTTTTAGACAATGAAAGTATTGTATCTAAACTTTTGGAATTTCAAGAAAATTCAACCGCAATTATTTCACTTAACATTCCTCATATTCATTGTAGCTCGTGTATTTGGATTTTGGAAAATCTACAGCGTCTTCAAAAAGGAATAAGCACTTCTCAGGTTAATTTTCCTGAAAAAAGAGTCCGAATTACTTTCAATCCTGAAGTAGTTTCTATCAAAACGATTGTTTATTTGTTGAGTTCTATTGGTTACGAACCCTACATCAGTTTAGAAAACTATGAAACGGGGACTAATAATGTAGATAGAAGTTTAACCTATAAATTAGGCGTTGCTTTCTTTTGTTTTGGAAATATCATGTTGCTTTCGTTTCCGGAATATTTTGAGGTGAAAGAATATTGGTTAGACCAATACCGTGGCTTTTTTCGTTGGTTGATTTTTGCTTTAGCGTTGCCGAGTTTCTTTTATTCGGCAAGTGGCTATTATGTTTCAGCCTATAAAAGTATCAAAACCAAAATGCTCAACATCGATATTCCCATCGCTTTAGGAATTGTGGTGATGTTTGTGAGAAGTACGTTTGATATTGTCATGGATTACGGTTCCGGTTTTTTCGACAGCTTAACCGGATTGATTTTCTTTATGCTTTTAGGCAAAATGTTCCAAATCAAAACCTATAGTTTTTTGAGTTTTGAAAGGGATTTTAAATCGTATTTTCCAATAGCAATTACCAAAATTAATGCAGATGCCTCCGAAGAAAGTGTGGCGATTTACGAAGTTGAAAAAGGCGACAGACTACTCATCAGAAATCAGGAACTCATTCCGGTTGATGGGATTTTAATTTCTGAAAAAGCAGAAATCGATTATAGTTTTGTTACCGGAGAAGCGATTCCTATAACGAAACAATCCGGTGATAAAGTATTTGCAGGCGGAAAACAAATAGGGAAAGTTATCGAAATGGAAGTCTTACATTCTGTTTCCCAAAGTTACTTAACGCAATTATGGAGTAATGATGTGTTCCAGAAAAATGTAGAGCAAAAACACAAAACGATTACCGATAGCATTAGCCGTTATTTTACGCCTATTTTATTACTGATTGCTTTTGCAGGATTTGGATACTGGATTTTTATTGATGCCAATACCGCTTTCAATGTGTTTACGGCAGTGCTTATTGTTGCTTGTCCCTGTGCTTTGGCATTGACAGCGCCATTCACTTTTGGGAACATATTACGAATTTTAGGAAAGCAGAAATTCTATCTCAAAAATGCTTTGGTCATTGAACAATTAGCGAAAGTAGATACGATTGTTTTTGATAAAACAGGAACGATTACCACCAATAAAAAATCGAATATTTCCTATGAAGGAACCGTTCTTTCGGATGAGAATTTGTTGCTGATAAAAAATGTATTACGGGCTTCAAATCATCCCTTGAGCAGAATGTTGTATGATTATTTGCCGGAAGTTAAAAGATTAAAATTGGATGATTTTCAGGAAATTATAGGAAAAGGGATTCAGGCGATTATAGGCAATAATAAAATGGTAATTGGCTCCGCAGAATTTTGCGCACCTCTTTTATCCGTTTCGTCTCCCTCCCCTTCGGGGAGGGCCGGGGAGGGGAATACCTCGGTTCACATAAAGATCAATGATGTTTATTACGGAAAATTCATTTTTAACAATCAATACAGAGAAGGGCTTGAAGAGCTTTTCAGGAACTTAAGCAGCAACTATCAAATCAAGGTTTTATCTGGTGACAATGAAGGCGAACGTGCCACTCTTGAACAACTTTTGCCGAAAGGCACGGAATTAATTTTCAATCAGAAACCGGAACAAAAATTAGAATTCATTAAAAATTTGCAGGACAAAGGTAAAAACGTAATGATGGTGGGCGATGGATTGAACGATGCCGGAGCTTTGGCACAAAGTAATGTTGGGATTTCAATTTCTGAAAATGTGAATGTTTTTTCACCGGCCTGTGATGCTATTTTGGATGCCAATGAGTTTCAAAAATTGAACTATTTCTTGAAATTATCCAAGAATTCCATAACGACCATCAAAATGAGTTTTGCACTATCCTTATTATACAATGTGGTGGGATTATCGTTTGCTATTACAGGTAATTTATTGCCTTTGGTAGCAGCTATTATCATGCCTTTGAGTACAATAACCATTGTGAGTTTTGTAACGGTGATGAGTAGTTATTATGCAAATAAAAAATAGAATTATATAAGTTTTTGAGTTGCGCTTTCACATAAATTTAACATATGTCAATAAGTATGACAAATGTCATATTTTACTCGAAAACGTCAAAGTAACTTTGTTAACACAAATTAAGGTATGAGTGTCATTTATTTATTAATCTCCATCAGTATAATAGTCGCCATTGGTTTCTTTATTGCTTTTATACGAGCAGTAAAAACAGGTCAATATGACGACGATTATACGCCATCAGTCAGAATGCTATTTGACGATGAGCTAATTCAGTCGAAAGTTAAAAAACCGAAAGCCGAAAGTTCAACGACTTTATAATATTCAATTTAAACACTAAAATTAAAATAAAAACAGATTTAATTATGGAAATGCAGCAGTTTTATTATGACAACAAAATTGTAAAAAAATTCATTTACGCGACCATTGTCTTTGGAGTGGTAGGAATGTTGGTGGGGCTTACATTGGCCTTTATGTTCCTTTTTCCAAATATTACTGATGGTATTTCGTGGTTGAGTTACGGTCGATTAAGACCTTTACATACCAATGCCGTTATTTTTGCCTTCGTAGGGAACGCAATGTTTGCCGGTATTTATTACTCGTTACAGCGATTGTTAAAAGCCAGAATGTTCAGTGATTTTTTGAGTAATCTTAATTTCTGGGGTTGGCAATTAATTATTGTCGCTGCAGCCATATCATTACCGTTGGGATATAGCTCTTCAAAGGAATATGCCGAATTAGAATGGCCAATAGATATTGCGATTGCATTGATTTGGGTTGTTTTTGGGATCAATATGATTGGAACCATTTTAAAACGTAGAGAGCGCCATTTATATGTTGCGATTTGGTTTTACTTGGCAACATTCGTTACCGTGGCAGTTTTACATATTTTCAATAGTTTATCATTGCCGGTTTCCGGAATGAAAAGTTATTCTGTTTATGCAGGAGTTCAAGATGCTTTAGTACAGTGGTGGTACGGTCATAATGCGGTAGCGTTTTTCTTGACCACACCTTTCTTGGGATTAATGTATTATTTTGTTCCAAAAGCGGCGAATCGTCCGGTATATTCTTATAGACTGTCAATTGTTCACTTTTGGTCGTTGATTTTTATTTACATCTGGGCTGGACCGCACCATTTATTATATTCTGCTTTGCCTAACTGGGCACAAAATTTAGGAGTTGCTTTTTCTATTATGTTGATTGCTCCATCTTGGGGTGGAATGATAAACGGACTTTTAACGTTGAGAGGCGTTTGGGATAAAGTGCGTGTGGAACCCGTTTTGAAATTCTTCGTGGTAGCGATTACCGGTTACGGAATGGCGACTTTTGAAGGTCCGATGTTATCGCTTAAAAATGTAAATGCTATCGCGCATTATACGGATTGGATTATTGCTCACGTTCACGTTGGCGCATTGGCTTGGAATGGATTTATGGCATTTGGTATGATTTATTGGTTGGTTCCCAGAATGACCAAAAGCAATTTGTACTCTCTTAAGTTAGCTAATTTTCACTTTTGGATAGGTACTTTAGGTATTATATTATATACGATTCCAATGTATGTTGCCGGTTTTTTACAAGCATCTATGTGGAAACAATTTAATCCGGACGGAACTTTAACCTACGGTAACTTCCTGGAAACAGTAACTCAAATCATGCCAATGTATTGGATGAGAGCTATTGGTGGAACCCTTTATTTAATTGGAATGTTTACTTTGGTTTATAATATTATTCAAACCGTAAGAGCAGGTTCTAAAATTGAAGATGAATTAGCGGAAGCTCCTGAATTATTGAAAATTAGTGCAGGAAGAGTTAAAGGGGAAAAATTCCACCCTTGGTTAGAAAGAAAACCTATTCAGTTAACTATTTTGGCAACAGTTGCAATTTTAATTGGTGGTGTTATCCAAATTGTACCAACGATTATGGTTAAATCTAATATTCCAACCATTGCAAGTGTAAAACCCTATTCTCCATTAGAATTAGAAGGACGTGATTTATACATTCGTGAAGGTTGTGTAGGTTGTCACTCGCAGTCGGTTCGTCCTTTCCGTAGTGAGGTAGAACGTTATGGACCGCAATCTAAAGCAGGAGAATTTGTATACGATCATCCATTCCTTTGGGGATCAAAACGTACAGGTCCGGATTTATTAAGAGTAGGAGCAAAATACAATGACAATTGGCATTTTAACCACTTTTGGAATCCGCAAAGCACCTCTGCAGGTTCAATTATGCCAGGTTACAAGTGGCTGTTTGACAATAAACCAATGGATGTTTCTTTGACTCAAAAGAAAATGCAGGTTATGGTGACACTTGGTGTTCCCTACACAGAAGCTCAGATTGCAAGTGGTTTAGATGATTTAAGAAAACAAGCTATTGCAATTGAAGAAAGCTTGAAAAATGATCCTGACTTCGTGAAAAGTTATGACGAAAGCAAGAAAAAATCCGAAGCCAGAGGAGAGAAATTTGTTCCAATGAACGAAAGGGAAATCGTTGCCTTGATTGCTTATATGCAAAGACTTGGAACGGATATTAAAGTAAAAGATATCGCTAAAAAATAAAAGTTATGTTCGAACAAATAAAACACAATATGGAAACGATTGAAGGTGTGGCAATTTATCCCATCTTATCATTATTAATTTTTTTCGTCTTTTTCGTGGGCTTGGGTCTGTGGGTGTTCTCCTACAAGAAAGAAACGATAAATGAATTGAGTCAAATTCCATTAAGAGACAATTAAATAGTATAATTTTTTAAAATTTAGAAAATGAAAAAATTAATTCCAGTATACGTTAGAGTACCTGTTATTTTCTTTGCTGTAATGATGGCAATGGAATATTTCATAGACTCAGGAGATCGACCTGCTTTTATAAAATTTCCAATGGTTTCTGTATTCTTATTCGTATTTCTTTTCCTTTTGATAGCAATAGAAATCACGATGAAAGCAGTTGACAATATAACCTATCATTTATTGACTGAGGAACAAAAAGTCAAATTAAATGAAACAAATGATTTGAGTTTCAAGGATAGTGAGTGGTATAAAAAATTGATGGAAAAATTGACTAAAACCGAGCCATTAGCAAATGAAGATCAGTTATTATTAGAACACGATTACGATGGCATCAAAGAGTTAGATAATAATTTACCGACATGGTGGGTGTATTTATTTTATGCTAGTATCTTTTTTGGGGTTGTTTATATGGTGCAATATGAAGTTTTAGGAGCTGACAATCAAGAGATGGAACTTAAAAAAGAAGTTGCTCAAGCCAAAATTGATATTGCAGAATATATGAAAACTGCTCCGGACATGATGGATGAAAAAACGGTGACCTTGTTGACAGATCCTGCCGATCTAGCAGCTGGAAAAGAAATTTTCACTACCAATTGTGCAGCTTGTCACAGAGCTGACGGTGGAGGACAGATTGGACCAAATCTAACGGATGAGCAATGGATTTTAGGTGGTGGAATAAAAAATGTATTTCATACGCTGGTAAATGGAGGACGTGATGGAAAAGGAATGATTTCTTGGAAAGGAACATTGAAACCTAAAGAAATGCAAAAAGTTGCCAGTTATATTTTATCCTTGAAAGGAAGCAATCCACCAGCTGCTAAAGCTCCGGAAGGGGAAGTTTGGGTAGAAGAAAATGTTACAGTTGCAGTTAAATAACAATTAGAAACACGCGTTTTTATTTAGCTTAAGAATTTTAATAATTATTTTGAACTTGTGTTTTAAATAAAAAAAAATGTCAAAATTACCAGACGAAGCTTTTAGAGATACCATCGGGACGATTGATGAAGAAGGAAACAGAAAATTTATTTTCCCCAAAAAGCCTTCCGGAAAGTTTTATGATTACAGGAAATGGGTTAGTTATTTTTTACTGATTGCACTTGTTGCGAATCCTTTTATAAAAATAAATGACAATCAGTTCATGATGTTCAATATATTGGAGCGACGATTTAATATTTTCGGATTTCCATTTTGGCCACAGGATATTTATCTGTTCGTTCTTTTTATGATTATTGGTGTCGTTTTCGTCATTCTTTTTACGGTGATTTATGGACGAATATTTTGCGGATGGATTTGCCCGCAGACCATCTTTTTAGAAATGGTTTTCCGCAGAATAGAATACTGGATTGAAGGCGATCGCGGTGCTCAGATTCGTTTGGAAAAACAGGAATGGAATGCAGAGAAAATTAGAAAAAAAGCCTTTAAATGGACTCTGTTTTTAATCATTTCTTTTTTTATTGCCAATGTTTTTCTGGCGTATCTTATCAGCAGTGATAAGTTGCTTTTAATGATTGAAGAAGGACCTGAAAATCATCTGAGTACTTTGGTTTCGTTATTGATTTTTACAGGAGTTTTCTATTTTATTTTTGCATGGTTTAGAGAACAAGTTTGTATTATTGCCTGTCCTTACGGAAGATTGCAAGGCGTTTTATTAGACGATAAATCGATAAATGTAGCGTACGATTTTGTTCGTGGCGAAAAAGAAGTGGGCAGGGCTAAATTCAACAAACAAGAAGATAGAGCAGCTACCGGAAAAGGCGATTGTATCGATTGTAAGCAATGCGTAAATGTTTGTCCAACCGGAATTGATATCAGAAACGGGACACAAATGGAATGTATCAATTGTACCGCTTGTATTGATGAATGTGACACGATTATGGACGGTATAGGATTGCCTAAAGGACTGATTCGTTATGCTTCGGAAGAGGAAATCGAGAAAAAAGTAAAGTTCAAGTTCACGCCCAGAATGAAAGGCTATTCAGCCGTATTATTCATTTTGACAGGTATTTTGATTGGATTGTTGTTTTTACGTTCTGATGTTGAAGCCAGTATATTGAGGCTTCCGGGTCAGTTGTTTGAACACAAAGGCGAAAATATCAGTAACATTTATACTTTTAAAATTATCAATAAAACCAACACTGATTTTAATGATATTCATTTCAAATTGGTGGGCATAAAAGGAACTTTAAAAGTGGTTGGGAAGAAAGATTTAAAAGTACCAAAACAAGGTATGAATAGCGGAACGCTGTTTGTTGAAATCAACCAAAATTTATTGGACAGCGATAAAACAAAACTGAAAATTGAGGTTTATAATGGAGATGAAAAAATTGAAGCCAGCAGCACTAACTTTTTGAGTCCGCGAAGTTTTGATTAATATCCTTTTAACCTAGGATTAGAATTTATAAAAAAATAGATCATGAAAATTAGCTGGGGAACAGGAATCGTAATCGCTTTTGGTTTGTTTATAACCTTCATTTTGTATTTTGTTTTTACGGTACAATCCGATTCAAAATATGACAATGAGTTAGTTGTAGAAGAATATTACAAACATGATGCGCATTTTGGAGATGAAATGGCTCGTGTTCAAAATGTAGAAGATTTGGCTCAAAAGCCAACAATAAACATTGTTTCAAATGGAGTTGAAATAGCATTCCCAAAAGTATTTGTTCCAAAAAACATCAAAGGTAAAGTGTCCTTTTACAGACCGTCTAACAAAAAATTAGATTTTGAAATTCCCATTTCACTATCTGATGCTACTACTTTGCTCATACCTAAAAAAAGTTTGGCAGGCGGTCGATGGGACATTAATATGGAATGGCAATATGATGGAAAATCGTATTTGTCTAAAGAAACGATATATCTTAATTAGTCTTAAAGTGAAAAGTCAGAAAGCCCAGGAATTGGCTTTAAGACTTTTGATTTTATGACATTAGACTAAAAAAATGCTTTACACTGCCTTCATTTTCGGTTTAATAAGTAGTTTTCACTGCATTGGTATGTGCGGTCCTATTGCTATGATGTTACCCGTAGACAGAACGAATCAGACTAAAAAAGCAACTCAAATCATTACCTATCATTTAGGAAGATTAACGGCTTACGCCACAATAGGCTTTGTTTTTGGACTGCTTGGGAAAGGTTTTTTTATGGCCGGTTTACAACAGAATTTATCCATATTCATTGGTGTAGCCATGATTCTTATAGTTGTAACGCCAGATAAAATTTTTGCGAAATACAATTTTTCAAAACCTGTTTTTAAATTAATATCCAAGATCAAAACGGCTTTAGGAAGTCAGTTTAGAAACAAGAGTTATAAATCCCTATTTACTATTGGTTTGCTGAATGGCTTTTTGCCTTGCGGAATGGTTTATGTTGCCTTGTTTGGTGCTATCGCCATGCAGAGTGAAAGTTTGGGGGTTTTGTATATGATTTTATTCGGATTAGGAACCGTTCCTATGATGAGTAGTGTCGTGTTTATCAATTCATTTTTAACGGTGCCTATTCGAAACCGAATCCAAAAAGCGATTCCTTATGTAGCGGTATGCATTGGTTGTTTATTTATTTTAAGAGGATTGGGATTGGGAATTCCTTACATTTCTCCATCTAATATGAGTTTGTTTATTCAAGCCGATCCGAATTGTCACTAATTTTTTCATAGTTTAGCATAGAAAAAGCACGCCATTCAGCGTGCTTTTTTATTTTGTAAGATTAGGAATTATTAGATTGTCATCGAAAATAATTCGGTTTCCGGTGCTTTTCTCTTCAAACGTAAATCGAATGCCATACAAATATTGCGAACATAAGGTTTCCCTTTTTCTGTAACGGCAATGCTATTGTCTTTAATGATTACTAATCCATCATTTTCCATTTCTTTCAATTGAAGTATAATGTCTGGAATTTCATTGAAATAACCCTCTTTGTTTTTCCAGGAAGTTTCAAATTGACACATTAAATTCAGAATGTGTTTTCTGATGATGAGGTCTTCATTAGTCAGTAAATGCCCCCTGAAAACCGGTAATTTATTCCATTCTAATACTTGATAATAATCTTCCAAATTTTTTACATTCTGTGCAAAACTATACCAACTGTCACTGATGGAAGAAACTCCCAATCCAATCATCAATTGTGTTTTTGAAGAGCTGTAGCCCATGAAATTGCGGTGCAGTTTGCCGTTTTGAAAAGCCTCATGTAAACTGTCTGTTTTCAACGCAAAATGATCCATCCCTATTTCATGATACCCGTTTTCATACAATAATTTTTTACCGGTTTCATAAAGTATTCTCTTTTTATCATCTTTTGGAATGTCTTCGTCGTTAAAACCGCGTTGTCCATTGCCTTTAATCCAAGGAACGTGCGCGTAACTATAAAATGCCAATCGGTCGGGCTGTAATGATTTTGTTTTCTCAATCGTATCGATTATATCCTCTATTTCCTGAAATGGCAATCCAAAAATAATATCATGACCTATGGAAGTATACCCAATTTCTCTGGCCCAGAAGGTAACTTTTGCCACATTATGAAAAGGCTGCAAACGGTGAATTGCTTTTTGTACTTTCTCTGAATAATCCTGAACACCAAAACTCACTCTTCTAAAGCCTAAATCGTAAAGCTTTTGCAAATGTTCATGCGTCGTGTTATTTGGATGACCTTCAAAACTAAACTCATGATCTTTGGCTTTTTTGGCATGAACAAAAATACCATTTATTAAATCCTCTAAATTCTTAGTAGAAAAAAATGTGGGAGTTCCACCACCCAAATGAATCTCTTTTATAGTTGGTTTTTCTCCAAGAATTTTACAATATAATGTCCATTCTTTTAAAACTGCCTCTATATACGGATTTTCAACGCCATGATTTTTGGTAATACGCTTGTTACAGCCACAAAAAGTGCATAAGCTTTCGCAAAAAGGCAAATGGATATACAAACTGATCCCTTCTGAAGAATTGCTTTCTATAAATGATTTCTTTAGCGTTTCTGCCCAAATGGCATCTGAAAAATCAGTTTCATCCCAATAGGGAACCGTTGGATAACTGGTGTATCTGGGGCCTGGAACATTGTATTTTTGAATTAAAGAATTTTTCATAGCGAAGTCATTTAACATTAATCAAAAGTAGAACGACTGCTCAAATATTAAAATGATAATTATCATATTGAAAAAACCTTTTACAGAACAAATCAATTGCTTAAACGGTGATGCAACCCTGAATCATTTTAGCCCATTTTTTGGCTAGTTGATGATCTTCATACAAACAAACTTGACCAATTTGATCATTCTCAATTTTGTAAAATGGAATAAATGCTGCTTTTTTATCTTCTTTGTATTGAAATTCGAATTCAATTTTTAGAATTGTATCACTATTATTCTCCGTTGTTGGAATCAGTTTGCAAGATTGAACCGTATTTAAGTCTACAAAAGAAACAACTTCTTCCTTTGCACTTAAATCCATTAAAAGAAACCCTTTGTTTTTTTCGTCTAATGCCAAGACTTTTTTATTTTGTACTTCGGTTAATTCAAAATTAAAGCGATTGTTTTGGCTGAACTTGGTTTTTATGGTTTTGATTTTTGTTTTGTTAATCGAATTTGATCGAATCACATAGAAAAGAGGAATAGCAATTATTAAAGTTAGTATAAGGCCAATTATTGTTACGGATGGGTCCATTTTTTTTATTTTTTAGTTATTTGTAAAGCATGATAAGTTGAACCGAAACCAAAAGGAATCAATTCAAAAGGGAAGATAAGTAGCGAAATCAGTGCTTCAAATCACCAAAAAAAATGGAAAGGAAAGAGTAGGAGCGAAACCATCTCACATCGATTGATGTCTTGTTTCGCGAAACGAATAAAGAATGTGCTAATTTTAAAATCCGGAATTGCAATCAGAAAATTTTCTAGATATTTTGCAATAGTGTAATCAGGAGTTTTATGATAGGAAGTAAATGTGTTACTTACCTGTGGTTGTATAAAATCTGAAGAATGAATGCTGTCAACAGAAACCGAAGAATTGGATTTCTCTGATTGGGTGGTATGAATAGGAGTTTCATTTGCACTAAAGGCAAATAAAAAAGCTATTAAAAGCCCAATAAAAACAAGTGTTTTTCGAAACCAATTCATTTTGCAAATCTAAAATTTGTCACTCGATTTATATAATTTTTTCTAATAAATGAAAGTTAAAGTTTAGTGTTAGATAGGTTTTCTCCATAAAAAAACCTCGAACTATTTAAGATCGAGGTTTCTATTTTTAACGATTACTGAAATTTACTGCTGGTTTAAATTTCTCAATTGTTTTAATTTTTCTTTCCAAACATCAAGGCTTTCCTTGTGAATAGCAATGTTTTTACGAACTTCTAATACAATAGAATTTTCTTTTTTTGCATTTCTGGTATTGGTAAAGAATTGAATGTTATTTTCCAATTGGAAAATTTCATTTTGAACTTCGTCAATCTTACGCATTAGGAAAATCTTTTCGTTATCCAGTTTTCGAGTGTCATTACTTTCAGACAAATGATCCATTCTATTGGCAAAACGCATCATATCAGTATCTTTTTTACTCAAACTCAATTTTTCAAAAAGGGCATCCAAGATTTTATTGAATTTTCCTTCAATATGTCTTCTTGGGAAAGGCACTTTTCCGAAGTTTTTCCAAGTTTCGATATGCAATTTTATGGCATCCAAATCTGTTTTGTGGTCTCCGGTCAACTGAAATTCTCTCAACGTTTCCAAGTAGGCTTTTTTATTATCAAAAGCTTCTACTTCTTCACCGTTTTCCTCATTCTTTTGCTCTTTTAACTTGTCAAAATAATGGTTACAGGCATCTTTAAACTCTTTCCAGATTTTATCCGAATATTTTCTTGGCACATGTCCTATCTGTTTCCACTCATCCTGAATTTGTTTCATGATAGGTGTGGTAGCAGCAAAATCAACACTTTCTTGCAATTCTTTGGCTTTGGCAACAAGAGCCGTTTTTTTGCTTAAATTGTCGTTTTGATCTTTTTTAATGTCTTTGTAAAATGAATTTTTGAAAGAATTAAAATTTCTGACAGCAGTTTTAAAACTAGCCCAAGTTTCCTCATTCACATCCGATGGAACTTTTCCGGCAGAGAAGAAAGCAGTACGCAACGCTTCCACTTTTTCTATTTGAGCGAGCCATTGTGTATGAGCATTCACTTTTTCGGTAGCCAAAACTTCAATTTTGGCAATAATTTCTTTTTTCTTTTCTAAATTCTCAAGTTCCGTTCCTCTTTGATTTTCGAACAAAACTTCACGTTTATCATGCATTTGTTTGGTCAAATCGCTAAACTTGTTCCAAATCGCATCACGATGTTCTCTGGAAACAGGGCCAATGTCTTCTTTCCAAATCCTATGTAAATCCTGTAGTTCTCTGAATGCTTTGTTAATATCGGCTTCATTCACCAATTCTTCAACACGCGCTACAATTTTTTGTTTTTGCTCTAAATTATGTTTGAAATCTAAATCTCTTGCTTCTCTGTCTAAATGCAGATAATCGTAGAAATTTTCCACATGAAAATGGAAATTGTTCCAAACGTGGTTGTATTTGTCTTTTGGAATTGGTCCGGCAGTCTTCCATCGTTCTCTTAAATCATTAAAATGCTTTAAAGTGTCTTTGATGTTTTCCTGTGGGTTAATCAACTCTTTCAATTCCTCAACAATAGCCAAACGGTTTTCTAAATTTGTTTTTAGATTCGTTTGCAAACTCTTGAAATGGGTATTTTTTGTATCTCTAAAAAGAGAATAATATTTATCAAAATTTGTTTTTAGTGGAGAATGATATTGAAATTCTTCGTTTGGATCTTGATTTTCGGCTAGAAACTCCTCTTTTTTCTCTTCAAGAAGGTGGTTGTATTTAGCCAAAAATGCTTTTTTGATTTCTTCAATATGCTCCTTAAATGACATTACTTTTTCATTGGAAACTAAACTTTTCAGTTCGTCTACCAGTGCTTCAAGTGATAAGGTATCATAATCCTGCATTGGAATTTCATGACGTTCCTTCAACGTTTCATCCTCACTTTCCGCTGCATTTGTTTCGGAAATAGCATCTAGTACAGTCTGGTTTTCAGTCTCTATAATAGGTTCAGCGCCTAACAATTCTTCATCATTAAGAGTTGCTACATTGTCTTCTGCAGGAATCGTAGTAACGCTGTCACTAGTTTCCGCTACAGTTTCCGTTTCCAAAACTTCTGGTTCTAATGGAGTAGATTCAACAGAATTGTGTTCTAAATTTCCATCTGCTTCAAGCAGGTTATCATTCTTTTCTTCTAACATTTTTTCAATGTGTAAGGTTTCTATTTTTTTTATCGAACACGAAAGATAGTAAAGGAGCATGAAATTTCAAAATAAATCCTTTATTTATAGTCGTTTTAGGTTAGGAGATAGTTTTTTTTGAAGCAATTTCCTGCTTCCCGATAGTTATCGGGATGCCTATCTTTTTTGTTCGCGAAAAAGGCGAACAAAAAAGGATGCCGCTGCCATCAGGGCTAGGGTTTTGGGGTTTCAATTGTGAATTTTTTTCTCGAGTTTGATTTGTTCTTTCAAACAAAAAACCACTCAAAAAGAGTGGTTTTTTACGTACTCAAATACGTTTAAGAAGTTAACTCCGTATTTAGATTATTTATTCCAAATCTTCCAAGCTTTTTCCGCTTGAAAAATAAGCATATCCAAACCATTTTTGATTTGTGCTCCTTGTTGTTTGGCTTTTTTAAGGAATTGTGTTTCGGTGGGATTGTAAATCAAGTCAAACGCAATGTGCTTCTCCGTAAAAAACTCATAAGGAAGTAATGGAAATGCATCCACATTGGGACTTGTTCCTACCGGAGTCGAGTTGATTATGATTTGGTAATTATCAAATGTAGTTGCGTTGATTCGGTTGTAGTCGATTGCATTTTCTTTGGCTTCTCTCGAAACAAAAGTGTATGGAATGTCCAGTTCGTCCAATGCATACGCCACTCCTTTAGAAGCGCCGCCTGTGCCTAAAATCAAGGCTTTTTTATGGTGCGGTTGCAATAACGGTTCTAATGATTTTTTGAAACCATAATAGTCCGTATTGTAGCCTTTCAGTTTTCCTTTTTTTGTAATTTTAATGGTATTTACAGCACCAATTAATTCCGCTTTTTTAGATAATTTATTCAAAAACGGAATTACTGTTTCCTTATACGGAATGGTAACATTCATTCCTTTTAAATCCGAAGTGTTTTTAATTACCTCTGGAAAGGCCGTTATTTCAGGAATGTCAAAATTCTCATAGGTACAACCTGCAAAGTTTTCGCTATTAAATTTGTCGGTAAAATACCCTTTAGAAAAAGAATAATTAATGTTGCGTCCTAATAATCCAAAGCGTTTTCTAACTATGTCAACCATTATTGTTTTTTATGTTTTGCAATATAATTCTGTACCATTTTTTTTGCCCAAACTACCGGGAATAAATCTTCTAAAAGAATGTAATTGTCAAAATTCAATCGTAAGGCATTGCTTAAATGGAATTTTGCTTTTGTATTATCCGTTAGCATAAAATACAATCCGGCTAAACGGTATTCGACTTCATTTTCTTCCGGAAAATATTCAGAAGCTTGTAATAACGTTTGAATAGCACTTTCGAATTCCCCTAAAAACTGAAGGATATCCACCCAGAATAACCAAGTGTCTAATCCGTAATCACCAAATTCTACTGCTTTTCGGTAACCAAATTCAGCTTCTTCAAAGAAGTTCATTTGTTTGTTAATAGTCGCAAAACGTTTCCAATACAAACGATTTTGGTTGTCAATAGCTAATGCTTTGTTGACATAAAATAACGCTTTTTGGTAATTTTTTTGACGCACGTAAAAGTCAGTGATGGCAATCCAGCCTTTATCTAAAAGTGGATCTTCATGCACGGTTTGATTAAAATATTTTAATGCTAAAGCTTTGTTGCCTAATCTTTCATAACATTTTCCCATTCGGAGTAAAGCATACGAAGTGGCATCATCTAATTCAATGGTTCTGCTGTAGCTTTCAATGGCTTCATCGTATTTTTTTAAACGTTCATACGCTTTTGCTTTTTCCATGAAAGCGCCAAGGAATTCATCATCGATTAAAGTGGCATAATCAAAGGCGCGAATCGCATTTTCATATTCTTTTACGCCGTAATGCAAACGCCCCAGTTGATGCCAGGCGATTTCGCTGTAAGGGTTTTTGTCAATGTATTTGTTCAAATAGGTAATCGCTTCTTGGTTTTGATCTAAAAATTCAAAACAATACACTACGTTATACAATGCGGATTGGTCTTCCAGATCTTCTTCTAAACACTTGATAAAGCTTTCTTTTGCCATTTCAAGATTGTCCATAAAAAGATATTCCATGCCTATTAAATTATAGACATCAGCATAATCATCGGTGTATTTTAAAGCTATTCTTAGCAATTCAACTGCCTTTTCGTGTTGGTCTCTTTTGGAGCAGATATTGGCTTTTTGAATGTAGATTTCTTCATTGGTTGGTTCAATGGCATACAACTCATTCAATAGCTTTTCGGCTAATTCGAGTTTGTCATCATAGACTAGCATTTCCACTTGAACTAATTTTAGTCCGGTAGATTTTGGATGTTGTTCCAATGCCAGTTTCAGTGCTTTTTTTGCCAAAGCGGCCTTACCCATATCGAGATAATGAAGAATAATTTCTTCAAATTCTTCGGAGTCAAAAAAGAGCACTTTGTTGGTTTTCAACATGGACTCAAATTTAGACAGGGATAAGTTATAGTCTTCTTCTTCGTTGCTTAATTGCATACTGTGTGTTTTTAATTTGGCCTAAATAAATTTAGGTAATCGTGCTTGTACTGTGAGGGAAAGTTAGAATTGTTGTGAACAATTTAATTAACAAAAAAAGCTTTGGTTTAATACTGATGCCATAGCCCTGATAAGAGTGGAAATCCCACGCTTTTCGCGTGGATTGCAACGTCCCGATAGCTCGGAAAGCGGGAAATAGCTCCCAATTGCTATATTTTTAACTATTAATTCTTGTTCAAAATTTCATCCATTACTTCAAGTATGATGCTGCAACCTTCTCGTATTTCTTCTTCAGAAATGGTAAGAGGAGGTGTTATTCTAATGGCGCATCCTTCAAAAAGCAGCCAGAATAAAATGAGTCCTTTGTCTTGACATTTGAGAATCACTTCGTTTGTTATATCGGCACTTTTGGTCATTGCGGCTAGCATCAAACCTTTTCCTCTTATTTCTTGTATCAAAGGATGTACCAAAAGTGATCTGAATAGCTTTTCTTTCTCCATGGCTTCGGCCATCAGATTGGTCTCAGTAATTTCCTGCAAAGTCGCCAAACAGGCTGACGCAATGACAGGGTGGCCTCCAAAAGTCGTGATATGACCCAGTTTTGGATCGTGACTCAACAAATCCATCATAGCAGATGAGGCGGTAAAAGCGCCTACAGGCATTCCGCCACCCATTCCTTTTCCCATAACCACAATATCAGGAACGACATCGTAATTTTGGAAACCGAAAAGTTTTCCGGTTCTCCCGAAGCCCGGTTGGATTTCATCGAGAATCATCATCGCGCCCACTTCAGTACAGCGTTGACGTACTTTTTTAAGGAAATCATTGTGTGGCTGAATAAATCCGGCGCCTCCTTGAATGGTCTCCAGAATAATTCCTGCGGTTTTGGTGGTTATTTTTTGTAAATCGTCTTCGTTGTTGAAGGTGATAAAATCAACATCAGGAATCAACGGGCGAAAAATTTGTTTGCGTTCTTCAAATCCCATAACGCTCATGGAACCCATTGTATTTCCGTGATAGGCATTGTGGCAAGAGATCAATTGGCTTCTGCCTGTAGTTCTTCGGGCGAGTTTTAAGGCACCTTCAATGGCTTCGGTACCTGAATTGACCAAATAGGTTTTGTCTAAAGGAGCGGGCAGGAGTGAGGCTAGTAATTTGCAATATTGAACTGCCGGACTTTGGGAATATTCGCCATACACCATGACGTGTGAATATTTATCTAATTGATCTTTGATGGCTTGATTGACTCTCGGGTGTTGGTGTCCCAATGTACAAGCGGAAACTCCAGCCACAAAATCCAAGTATTTTTTAGAATTGGTATCGTAAATATAAGAACCTACAGCATGTGACACTTCCATACCCAATGGATAAGGAGATGTTTGTGTCTGGTATTTTAAGAAATCGGTATTCAAAATTTATTAGTTTATTAGTTTAATCGTTTTTAGAAAAACTGAATACTGCGACTGAACACTATTTTTTCCCTTTCTTCTTATCGTAATTCAAGGTTTCTTTCCTGATTTTCATAGGAACGTCTTCTTTAGCTTCAGCTGATTTGGTTGCTTTGGCTATTTTATCGTTGTCTTCATTTTCTTCGGGAGGAAAAATATCGTCCTTGGATTTTATTCGTTCATCACCACGCCAGACTAATCCTCGTAGTTTACGGGCATTTTCCGGTAAATCTTTTTCGGGATAAATATCGCCATCCACTTGCTGAAAAAAGGTGATGGTTTCTATCTCATTTTTTTCTAAAATAAGATTGATTTTACTGCTCACATTTTTGTTGATACCAATGAGTTCTTGGGCTTCGTTCCGCATGTAATAGATGACTTCGGCATTCTTCACGATATCGACATCATGTAGTTTTCCTTCCTCAAATTTACCGTAGAGATTTTGTCCCTTGACTTGATTGTAGCCGGTTCCTATCGTGTCTTTGGAGACTATGAACGTATTATTGAGGACTTTTAATGAATCTAGTTTTTGAGTTTTGTTGTCTCCAATAAGATGCATTACATCGCCTGTGATTTGGTTTTCTGCGTTCCATAGTATCGGATTTCCAATCATTTTCGTCAAAGCTGTTTTGGAACTCGAATGAATTGAATCGCATTTGCCACTCATATCTGTTTTAAAAAATCGGACATTATTGAACGCTCTGATAATTCGGTTTCCTTCTTTTCCGGTTACCATTAATTTTTTTCCGTGGATGTAAACCGAATCATTCTCGACAAAATTCACGGCAACGGCTCTTTTGGTCACAAACATCGAATCCAGTTTTTTATACACTTCAGCATAATGTCCTTTTACGATTCCGCGATTGATGGAATCCGTTATTTTTACATTTCGTGTTGCCGATGCAAATTCCCTGTTTCGGTCATAATACAAACTGTCGCCTTTAATCACCCGATCATCGTATCTGATGTACGATTTATTCAGGAAATGCGCCAGGTTTTTTTTGGTATCATAAAATCCTTTTTCGGTATAAATATAATTGGCTTTACTGGTAATTGTTGACGGTCCAAAAAGATAGGAATGCCCGGAATTACTGAAATAATCCAAATGATTTGATTTAATTACATATGTTGGATTTGTAATGGTAACCGCAGTCAGGAATTGGAATTTCTTTTGTTTCACATAATATCTTCCTGAGTTACTTTTTAGCGTATTGTCTTTATTGGTAATTGTCCCTGGTGTATCGTAAAATACTTCTTGAATGTTTCGGTCAAAATTAATAATATCTGTCACCAAAGTCGCATCTGGGGAACTCATCACGGCATCTCCGGAAGCAAGTGCTTTTTTTACATTTCCATTGTATTCAGCATATTTACTGTTTAAAAATAAAGTGTCGCCTTGAACTAATTGTACATTTCCAAAGGCTTTCAAATAATTTTCTTTTTGAAAAAAATAAGCTTTATTACAAGTTAGTACTACGCCGTCATGGTTGATACGCACATTTCCGGTGAGTAATACCGCATCAGGAATTTCTACTTGATTTACATCGGAAAAATCAGAGTTTTCTACAATAATTTTTTTTGGAGCTTGCGCCAAAACCAAATTAGTAGCAAGCAGTATCAAACAATAACGAAGGAAAAACAGCGATTTCTTCAATGGATTTAATTTTTGTCAAATTTATGAAAAAGGAAACAATCCTAATCCATATTAGGATATATTTATAATTAGTTAAAAGGGAACCAAAAAACAGTAACGATATACTTTTAAAGTTATCAACAAATGGTAGAACTCCTTCGTTGTAGTGTCCGTTTTTAAAAACAGAATTATTTAATTTCAAATGATATAGACTTCTTCTATTTAAAAAATATTAAATTTAAAAATTGATATTCATTTTGACATAAAAAAAGATTGAAATCAGCATAAATAATTTGTAGGATGAAAAAAATAACTATTGTTGCAGGCATTAGCGTGGTACTTTTAGCAACGGCTTGTAAAACGAAAGTGTTTAAAATGAACGCAGAACAGAAAGAGTCAGTCTCTAATAAAAAAGAAGTGGTGTACCAGGTTTTTACCCGATTATTCGGAAATAAAAATACCACCAATAAACCTTGGGGAACCATTGAAGAAAATGGAGTAGGGAAGTTCAACGATTTTACGGATACCGCATTACAGGAAATAAAGGATTTGGGAGTCACTTATGTTTGGTACACCGGAGTTCCGCATCATGCTTTGATACGGGATTATTCGGCTATTGGAATTTCCAATGATGACCCGGAAGTGGTAAAAGGACGAGCAGGTTCTCCCTATGCCGTAAAAGATTATTACAATGTAAATCCAGATTTAGCCGTAAATCCGGCTAATCGTTTGCAGGAATTTGAAGCTTTAATCGCGCGAACACACCAAGCGGGATTAAAGGTCATAATTGATATTGTTCCTAATCATATTGCGCGTAAATACGAAGGAAAGAATAATCCGGTTGGCGTTAGAGATTTTGGAGCTGATGATGATGTTTCTGTTGAATACAAAAGAGACAATAATTTCTATTATATACCAAATACGCATTTTGAAGTACCTAATACGGATAAACCATTAAATGGTGAGAATAATCCATTAATAGATGGCGAATTTGAAGAAAACCCAGCAAAATGGACCGGTAATGGTTCTCGTATGGCAAAACCAGATCGTAATGATTGGTATGAAACCATCAAAGTAAATTATGGTATTCGTCCGGATGGCTCCAAAGATTTCCCGGAACTTCCTGCTGGTTTTGACACCAAATCCTATCAGGAACATTATACTTTTTGGAAAGGAAAAGACGTTCCGGATTCTTGGGATAAATTTAAAGATATCGCTTTGTATTGGACCGCTAAAGGAGTTGATGGTTTTAGATTTGATATGGCCGAAATGGTGCCGTATGAATTTTGGAGCTACATGAATTCAGCAATTAAAACAAAAAATCCAAATGCTTTTTTATTGGCCGAAGTGTATAATCCTAAAGAATATCGAAATTACGTTCATTTGGGTAAAATGGATTATTTATATGACAAAGTAGAAACCTATGATAAATTAAAAGATATTATTCAGGGAAAAGCATTGCCTGATGGATTATCAGACATACAAAACGGAATGGCAGATATTGAACATCACATGCTTCATTTTTTAGACAATCATGATGAGCAACGTTTGGCTAGTCCAGAATTTGCGGGAACGCCACAGAAAGGAAAACCTTTGATGGTCGTTTCCACTACCATAAGCACTTCGCCTACGATGGTTTATTTTGGACAGGAAGTAGGAGAGGTCGGAAATGAAAATGCAGGATTTGGAACGCATTCCAGAACTTCAATTTTTGATTATATTGGAGTTCCGAATCATCAACGTTGGATGAACGGAGGGAAATTTGACGGAGGTCAATTAACGCAGGATGAAAAAGACTTACGTGATTTTTATAAAAAATTGCTGAATTTTTCTTTGAATAGTTCGGCATTAATGGGAAAATATCAAGAAATCCAAACGATAAATCGTAAAACGACTCAGGGTTATGATTCTGGAATTTATGCTTTTACGCGTTGGTCTGATACTCAAAAACTGATCGTTATTACTAATTTTTCAGGTGATACCACTAGCAATTTCGAATTAAAAATCCCTTTGGATGTTATCCAGAAATGGAATTTGAAAGACGGAAATTATACACTTACGGATCAATTGTATCATAAAAGTTCCGTTCAGTTGCAGGTGTTGAATGGAGAAGGAAAAGTACTGATTACAATCGCGCCTTCGGAATCGTTTATTTATCAATTGTAAAAAAGAGCCTTTTTATAATTTAAAACTAGAGCATTATTTTTTTATAGCTGCATCGTAATTTTCTTCTACTTTTTTCCAATTAATTACATTGAAAAAGGCATCGATATAATTTTTTCTTCGGTATTGGTAATCCAAATAATAAGCGTGTTCCCATACGTCTAAAGCTAATATTGGAGTTCCGGGAACAACTGCATTACGCATCAAAGGATTGTCCTGATTTGAAGTGCTGGTTACCTGAAGTTTTCCTGTTCTGTCAACCACAAGCCATGCCCAACCGGAACCAAATTGTTTTGTAGCTTCTCCTTTGAATAAAGTGGTGAAGTTTTCAAATGAACCAAAATCTTTAGTAATTGCTTCCGCTAATGTATTTGTTGGTTCACCTCCTGCTTTTGGAGCCATACATTTCCAATATAAGGAATGATTGTAAAATCCACCGGCATTGTTGCGAAGAGCAGCGTCACTAGGGTCTAATTTCGACAACACTTCTTCAATTGTCAGATTTTCTAAAGGCGTTCCTAATACAGCGCTATTCAAATTGTTAGTATAGGTAAGATAATGCTTGGAATAATGCATTTCTAAAGTAGTGGCTGATATATTTGGTGCCAACGCATTATAAGCATAAGGTAGTTTTTCTAGTTGAAATGAGCCTTCATTTGCCTTTACATCATCCGGAGATCCCATGATGGAAACACTTTGTTCCGTTGTGGGTAGAGGGACTTCAACAACCTCAGTTAATTTCTTATTGTTACAAGAAAGTAAAGTCATAAATAAAAATAAAACAGAAATTAAAAAATTCAGTTTTTTCATATGAAGATAATATTTGTTTTTTAGCGGAATATGGTATCGCCATTCTTCATTCCTGTTTGTGATTTTGAATCATGGCGATTTCATAATTTGTATTATTTTTTGATCAGTAAATGTATCATTTCTATGTATTGTTCTTTGGCTTGTTCTGGAGTAAGATGGCTAATTTGCATCCAGGCATTGGTTTTAAAAGCATCTCTCAAATGGTATGATGATGTTTGTTTTAAATCTAAAGTTCCAAAAGTAGCTTGTTTATAGAAAGCATAAAGACGCAATTGTACATCTTGAGGTAAAGATGCCTGAGTCATTTCAGAGGCTATTTCTACCGCTTCTAAAAACCGAGTATCTAAATCTTTTTTAATCATGCTTATTTTGTAGCAATAATAGTTTTTCCTCCGATTGCTTTTTGATTCAGTACAACATTTACTTGTGTTCCCAATGGTAAAAAGACATCTACTCTTGAACCAAATTTTATAAAACCGGCATCAGTTCCTTGAATTACCTGCATTCCTTCTTGGGCATAATTTACAATTCTTTTTGCCAATGCACCTGCAATTTGACGGTATAAAACAGCGCCGAATGTTTTATTTTCGATCACTATGGTTGTTCTTTCGTTTTCTTCGCTCGCTTTTGGATGCCAAGCCACCAGGAATTTCCCAGGATGGTATTTGCTGAATTTCACTAATCCACTAAGCGGATAACGAGTGACATGCACATTAATGGGCGACATAAATATGGAAATCTGCAAGCGTTTGTCTTTGAAATACTCTCCTTCAAAAACTTCTTCTATGACAACCACTTTTCCATCTACAGGAGCAATGATATGATTTTCGTTTAGAATAGCGGTGCGTTTTGGATTTCTGAAAAATTGCAGGATGATTATCAAAAACAACAAAGTTGCTAATTGAATAGTCATTTTAATCCAGCTCGTGTCAATAAAATTGTCTGTCAATAAAAGTACAATAGCCGTGAAAATTGTAGCTAATAAAATAGATTGGGTTCCTTCTTTATGAAACATAGTTTAAAATTTGATAAAATAAAAAAATAATTGGTGCTACAAATATAACACTATCTAATCGATCTAGTATGCCTCCATGGCCAGGCATTATGTTTCCGCTGTCTTTTACGCCTGCAATACGCTTGAATTTAGATTCAATTAAGTCTCCTATAGTACCTGCAATTCCAACAATAACAGCAATAGAAGTCCAAATCAGGATAGATCTTTCACTAAATTCAGGATTGGCTTTTATGTAGTATTTTGATATTAAATAACCCGCCAAAACCGCAAAAACGATTCCTCCTAAGAACCCTTCAATTGTTTTCTTAGGGGATATTTTTTCAAATAATTTGGTCCGACCCATAGATTTGCCTACAACATAAGCAAAGGTATCATTAGTCCAGATTAATATGAATAATCCAATTATAATTTTAGGATTATAGTCATATATTCCAAATGAAATTTTTGTGATAAATACAAATGGCAGTATAATATACCCTAATAAAAAGAGGTATTTTGATGAAGTGCTTATTTTTTGAATGTTGTCATAAAATAAAAAAAGGATACACTTTATAGATATCACCAATGCTATAACCAATAAAACGACATCTAATTTTTGAATATTTACTGCTATTTTTAAATCAGTATTGAATATCTGGTTGATAGTATCTGTAGTGATTTTATTGTAATGACTTACGAGTGTTACTGTAGTATATAAAGCTGTTCCAAAAATAATTGGAAATACTTTATGTATTTGGATTAAATTGCAAAATTCATAAATTGCAATAATAAGAAAGATACCAAAAAGAATAAAAAAGCTTTCAGTGGAATATAAAATAGAAGCAAGTAACAATATAATATAAATCGCTCCTGATATAGCTCGTTTTAGAGTTTCATTCATATTAAAGGTCTTCTAAAAGCAATAAATATAGATTTTTTGCTGAACTTCCGTACTGTGTAAAATCTTCTTCTTTAGCTTTCTCGAAATATTTTATTGTAGTAATGTTGGTAGGATAATCTCTTTCGTATTTCTTTTTTATGGCGCTAAGTCCGTCGCTTTTTGCAGCAAGAATTTGGCTTGTATTCGCTATAATAATAATATTGGTAGGTAACTCGTTAGGTTTGTTTTGTTTAATTTGTTTTGAAGAGAATAAAATAGAACCTTCCTCCGCAATTAAATTTTCACAACTTGCAAGAAGAAATTTAGGATTTACAGGCTTGTTGTAGGTAAGTTTATTGTCATTAAGCATTCCAAAAAGGTCTGGTTCATAGCATAAAACTTCGCTTTCAAACCAATCGTTTTCTTCCAATATGTTTTCAAATTGTTCTTTTATTTCTTCAGAATTTTCGCAATACAAAAACTTACCACCATTTTTTTTAAAATTGTAGATAAATTTTTCATCTATAGAGGTTGCATTATCAGTATGGGATTTACTAAATTCGCTTTCTTGATCTTCCTCAGAAGCCGGATTGCTAGAACCAAAAATTTTTCTAAAAAGACTCATATTTTTGTAAAATACTATAATTTGTTATTTGAAAACGTCCAAAGATAAAAAAATCTTAATTCAAAAGTAGCTTTTGAATTAAGATTTTAAAAATAATTAAATAATTTATGTGTTTTCTAAGATACGACTTCCTCAAGATTTTTATCAAATGTTCTTTTTCCGAAAATAGCTTCTAAATCATCTTTAAATATGACTTCTTTCTCGATTAAGATATTTGCCAGTTGATTCAGTTTGTCTTTATTTTCTTCTAATATTTGAATCGCTCTTTGGTATTGACCTTCAATTAGTAATGAGATTTCTTCGTCAATAACTCTGGCCGTTTCTTCTGAATACGGTTTAGAAAAATTGTATTCGCTTTGTCCTGTTGAATCGTAATAGGTTACGTTTCCAATTTTTTCATTCAAACCATAAACCGTTACCATAGCACGGGCTTGTTTGGTCACTTTTTCTAAATCGCTTAATGCACCAGTCGAAATTCTGTCGAAAGTTACTTTTTCAGCAGCTCTACCACCCATAGTAGCACACATTTCGTCTAGCATTTGATCCGGACGAACAATTAAACGTTCTTCTGGCAAATACCAAGCGGCTCCTAAACTTTGTCCTCTAGGAACAATGGTTACTTTAATTAATGGAGCTGCATGTTCAAGCATCCAACTAACTGTTGCGTGACCCGCTTCATGAATAGCGATCGCTTTCTTTTCTTCGGGAGTTACAATTTTATTTTTCTTCTCAAGACCACCTACAATTCTGTCAACAGCATCAAGGAAATCTTGTTTGTCAACCGCAGTTTTGTTGTTTCTTGCGGCAATCAAAGCAGCTTCATTACACACATTTGCAATATCAGCACCAGAAAAACCTGGAGTTTGTTTGGCTAAAAAGTCAGTATCTAATCCTTCTACTTTTTTCAAAGGTGCAAGGTGTACTTTAAAAATTTCAGCACGTTCCCGAATGTCTGGTAAGTCTACAAAAATTTGTCTGTCAAAACGACCGGCACGCATTAATGCTTTGTCCAGGACATCAGCTCTGTTTGTCGCAGCCAAAACAATTACATTAGAATTAGTGCCAAAACCGTCCATTTCTGTCAGTAATTGGTTCAACGTATTCTCACGTTCGTCATTTCCACCGGACATATTGCTTTTTCCTCTGGCTCTACCTACTGCGTCAATTTCGTCAATAAATATAATGGCAGGAGATTTTTCTTTGGCTTGTTTGAATAAATCACGCACACGGGATGCACCCACACCTACAAACATTTCAACAAAATCAGAACCGGATAAAGAGAAGAATGGTACTTGTGCTTCACCAGCTACAGCTTTTGCCAATAGAGTTTTTCCAGTTCCCGGAGGTCCAACCAGTAAAGCTCCTTTTGGTATTTTTCCACCCAGATTAGTGTATTTTTCAGGGTTTTTCAAGAATTCAACAATTTCTTGTATTTCTTCTTTTGCCCCTTCTAAACCGGCTACATCTTTAAAAGTAGTTTTGATATCTGTTTTTTCGTCAAAAAGTTTAGCTTTTGATTTCCCTATGTTAAAAATCTGTCCGCCACCGCCACCAGCGCCACCACCAGACATTTTTCTCATGATAAATATCCAAACAGCTATAATAATAATGATTGGCAATAAACTGATTAAAATATCCGACCAATTGTTTTTGGGTAAGAAATTAAAATCTTTCAATTTGCCTTCAGCAACTGCCTTTTCCAGTTTGTTTTGGAATATTTGGTCGTTACCAATATCAAAAGTATAATGAGGCCCTTTGTTGGGTCTGTCAAAAACGTCTTTAGAAACTTTCTTGTGTGCTGCAACTTTCAATGCTGTAGCGTTAAGAAAAACTTCAGCTTCTGTTTTATTGTAAACTATAACTTTTTCGATCTGGCCTTTTTCTAAATAATCGTTAAATTTAGAAGAAGTTAATTGACCTGGTTCGTTTAAACTAGAACCGCCAGTTATAAAACTTATAAACAAGAAAATTAATAATATTGCAGTATAAATTAACCAAGGGCTTATTTTAAACTTATTCGAATTTGGATTATTATCTTTAGCCATTACTAGGAGTTATGTTTCTTTAGTATTTGTTTTCAATGGTAGTTATTTTTGCATCGCCCCATAAACTTTCGATGTTGTAGTATTCGCGGATGTGTTTTTGAAATACATGAACCACAATATTTACATAATCCATTAGTACCCATTCGGCATTATCAGTTCCTTCAACATGCCAAGGCTTGTCTTTTAATTCTTTAGAAACTGTTTTTTGAATGGAGTTTACTATTGCGTTAACTTGTGTATTTGAGTTACCATTGCAGATGATGAAATAGTCGCATACCGCGGTATCTATTTCTCTTAAATCAAGAATATCAATATCATTTCCTTTTACCTCTTCTATCCCCTTAATGATGTTCGCCAATAGAACGTCATTATTTATAGTCTTTTTCGCCATGAATTATTTTTATATATAAGTTTGTAAAGTTACCATTTTTTGTGATTATTTTTGAACCTTAACATAATATTAAATTCTGTTTCACAAAAAAACGTATATGAAACTAATCAAACTCGATGCCATAGATTCTACAAACGAATTCCTTAAAGGGTTATCGAATAAACAAGAGCTCGAAAATTTTACTATTGTAACTGCTGAGAACCAAACAAAGGGGAAAGGTCAAATGGGTGCTGTTTGGGCTTCTGAGGCGAGTAAAAACTTAATAATGAGTGTTTTGGTTAAGGATTTTTTATCGAATATTTGTCAGATTTTCAATCTGAATATAGCGGTTTCACTTGCTGTAATGGAAGTTTTAGAATCATTTAAGATTCCCGATCTTAGTATAAAATGGCCTAACGACATAATGTCATACAACAAAAAAATAGGTGGCATTTTGATCGAAAACAGCATCAAAAGTGACGGAACTATTATTTCTATTGTAGGTTTAGGACTAAATGTGAATCAAACCAATTTTGAAAATCTACCAAAAGCCTCTTCTTTGGCGGTTATTTGTGCTGCGAAATTTGATAAAGAGGAACTTCTTTTTTCAATTTGTGACGCAATAGAAAAAAATGTGAAGTTATGCAAACACAATCCTGCCGTTTTATGGTCTGGTTATAGTAATAAATTATATAAAAAAGGAATACCGATGCCTTTTTCAGATCAAAATAATTGCAATTTTATGGGGATTATTCAAGGGGTTTCTGCTGTTGGGAAACTTGAAATTCTTCTGGAAGATGACAGTATTGCTGAATTTGATATTAAAGAAATTCAAATGTTGTATTAATACCAAACGAAAATATAATATAGACCAATTTTGATAATTGGTTTTTTTATGGTAAATTTGGACTATATTATAACAGTAATTATGGCACATGCAAAAATTTTGGTGATTAAGGAAAC